>NZ_JBFTZW010000040.1:0-26944 GCF_056406555.1 Arthrobacter sp. P1_B4 | reverse complement strand
GGACTGGCTGGTACTGACAGTATTGACCGACCATTCCGGTACCGCCGTCGGCATCACAACGGGACTGCAGTTCCTTCCGATGCTGCTCCTTGGCCCGTACGCGGGCGTGCTTGCGGACAGGTACCGCAAACTCGTGATCCTCAAGTGGACGCAGACGGCCATGGGCCTGTGCGGACTGCTGGTCGGGCTCCTGGTCCTGACCGGTTCGGCGCAGTTGTGGCAGGTATATGTGGCGGCCCTCTGCCTTGGGGTGGCCAGCGCAATAGACGGACCTGCGCGCCAGGCCTTCGTCTCCGAACTTGTGGGGCAGAACAACATTTCAAATGCCGTGGCGCTCAACTCCGCCTCGTTCAACACCGCCCGGCTCACTGGACCCGCCATTGCCGGTGTGCTCATTGCCTGGGTGGGCACGGGACCCGTTTTCCTGCTCAACGCAGCCAGCTTCGCCGCGGTCATCGTCTCCCTATGGCGCATACGTCCGTCCGGGTTGTTCGCGGCGGTGCCGGCAGGCAATGGCAAGCATCCGGTCGCGGAGGGCTTGGGGTACGTATGGCGGCGCCCGGATCTGGTGCTCATACTTGTCATGGTCGGGATCCTGGGAGCATTCGGCATGAATTTCGCCATCACCAACGCACTGATGTCCACCGCTGAATTCGGGATGGGGCCGGGGGAGTTCGGGCTCTTGGGCTCCATCATGGCTGTGGGGACTTTGGCTGGCGCGTTGCTGGCAGCCCGCAGGTCCCGGCCCCGGCTGCGCTTCCTGCTCGGCGGCGCCCTTGGCCTGGGGTTTTTCACGCTCGTGGGCAGCGTGACCCCTTCGTTTTGGCTCTACGCAGCCGTCCTGGTTCCGGTTGGCCTTGCATCAATGACCTTCCTGAACAGCTGCAATACGAGTATCCAGCTCTCGGTGGAACCGCAGTTCCGGGGGCGTGTGCTGGCGCTGTATCTGGCGGTCCTGCAGGGCGGGACCGCCGTCGGGGCGCCCCTGATGGGGTGGATCGGCACTGAATTCGGCGCGCGCTGGTCGGTGGCCGCAGGCGGCTCCATCGTGCTGCTCACCGGCTTGTGCTCGGTGATCGTCGTCAGCCGGAGCAGCACTTTGACGCTGCGGGAACAACTGCGGACTGTGTCCGTCAGGAAGCGCCCAGGGTACGGGAGGACAAGGCGCCGCGAGGCCGCCCGCCAAATCGGGGGCGTCTGAAGCGGCCAATTGCCGGCCTGCGGACTGCCAGGGGAGGGCATGTCCACCAACCAGCTGAACAGGGGCCCCGGCCCGGCCATCCGGGGCTAATCCTCCGGGTCCTCCGGCTCGCCCAGCCCACGGGCGGCGAGGGCTTCGCCGGTCTGCCGGGCAAAGGCCACCGTGCTGATGAAGACGGGCAACACCAAAGCCCGCGGGTTTCGTTCGAGTCCGCGCGCCCGGGCCGAGTCGCGCACGTCCGTGTAGGCCCCGGCAACGAACGGGATGCTGCGGAGCATGATGGCGATGGTCAGGGCGAAGCGTTCCGGGTCCGCACCGAAGCGCCGGAACGGCCGCGCAAGCGACGCCACGCCGTCCAGGAGTGCCTGCACAGGAGTGGTGGCGGTCAAGATTGACGCCGCGACGACGCAGACCAGGACGTTTAGGACGATCCGGGCGGCGGTCGGTGCGCCCAGCTGCCACCACTGGAAAAGCCCGATCGCCACGAGCACCGGAAGGACCGGACGCACCGCGCGGAACAGCCGGGCCGAGCCGGCCCCGCTGAGCAGGAACAGTCCGCAGAGCAGCACCAGCATGGCGGCGGACACGGCCCAGTCGGCGATCAGGAACGACGTCATCCCGCACCCCACGACCAGCAGGAACTTCAGCCACAGCGGCGCGCGGTGGACCAGGGACGAGCCCGGCACATACGCCGCCAGCAGGAAGCCGTGGCCGCTCACGCCTGCTCCCGCCACGGCTGCTCCGGCACGGCGTGCTCCAGGGCCGCCGCGCTCAGGGCACGGTAACGGGCGACGGCGGCCGCCGGCTCGCCGTCGAACACCACCTTCCCGGCATCCACCACCAGGACGCGGTCCATGTCCAGGGCCAGCTCGAGGTCGTGTGTGGACAGGATCACCTGTTGGCGGAGCCCGGCGAGCGTGCGCCGCAGGAGTTCGCGGTTGCGCAGGTCCAGCAGCGTGGACGGCTCGTCCAGGACCAGCACCTCCGGATTAACGGCCAGGACCGCGGCCAGCGCCAGGAGCTGGCGTTCGCCGCCGGAGAGCTCGTAGATGCTCTGGTCCGCCAGCGGGAGGAGGCCGAACCGTTCCAGCACCGACTCCGCATGGGCCCGGCGCTCAGGGGCGTTACGGATGGAGCGGCGCAGGGACAGTTCGACATCCTCGCGCCCGGTGGGCATGACGAGCTGGGAGAGCGGATCGGTGAAGACAAAGCCCACGCGGCGGCGGACCTCACGGACGGCCCGGACCGTATCGGCACCGGCGACCCGCACGGTGCCGTCGCTGGGTGCCACGAGCCCGTTCAGGAGCCTCAGGAGGGTGGACTTGCCCGAGCCGTTGGCCCCGATAACCCCGATCCGCCGTTCCGTCAGGTCGAGCGAAAGGTCCTGGAGCAGCGTCTTGGGGGCGGGGCGGCCATCAACCGGCACCCGCACCGAAACCCGGTCCAGGACGATGATGCTCACGGGCGGGTGTCCACCGTCCGGACACGGCGCAGCAGCAGGTCCGGGAAGGCCTTGTGCAGGGCCAAGGCGATGCTGACGGCCAGGACGTTCTTGATGATGTCGCCCGGGTAGAACGCGAGATCGGCCAGGACGGCTTTGGAGAAGTCCAGCTTGGCGTTGACCATCATGCCCAGGATGCCCAGGCCGTGGATGAAGATGATGCTGCTCACCATGGCGGCGGCGAACAGGAGGATGGCGCGCAGCTTGCCGGTGCGGTTGGCGGTCCGCTTGAGCACGACGACGGTCAGCCAGCCGACGGCCGTGGCGGCCAGGAGGAATCCGATGATGTAGCCGGCGGAGGGGCCGGCGAGCACGCCCAGGCCGCTGCGGCCGCCGCTGAAGATCGGCAGGCCCGCGAAGCCCAGAAGCAGGTAGAGGCCGACGGCGGCGAAGGCCCGGCCCGGGCCGAGCGCCAGCCCCGTGAGCATGACGGCAAGGGTCTGCAGCGTGATGGGCACGCCGAGCCCGCCGACGGGGATGGCGGCGATCAGGGCAGAAGCGGCCACAAGGGCGGCGAAGACGGCGATGAGGCCAAGGTCGGTGGCATTCCAGCGGTCCCGGCGGCGCGGGGTCCTGGCTGCGGCGGGACGGTGGGTTTGCGTCATGATGTTCCTGTCGGGGTGCTGCGGCGGAAATATGGATTGTGATATCGACTGTACGGTCGCGGCGGGGGCTGTATTTTGTAGGCGCCCCACTAACCGGCGGCCCGGAAGCTGGAGGACGCCGCCAACGAACACCGCCAGCAGGCGGGACCAGCATGGCGACGGCGGCCGGCACTGCCATAGGTACCCATGTCATGGAGCCGGGGCAGTGCCGGTAGACTTGTGGAGGCCGTGCTCTCGCATCGCCCTGCCCCGGCCCCGCCCAGACTCCACCCGTCGTGCCGCGGCATTCCCTGTTGTGAAAGGCCTTAGCTGCATTGATTACCGTCCAGGATCTCGAACTGCGCGCCGGCGCCCGCCTCCTCATGGACCAGGTGAGCTTCCGGATCGACAAGGGAGACAAGATCGGTCTGGTCGGCCGTAACGGTGCAGGCAAGACAACGCTGACCCGGGTGCTCGCGGGCGAGGGCCTGCCCGCCGCCGGCAAGGTAACCCGCACCGGCGAAATCGGCTACCTGCCGCAGGATCCGCGCACCCCGGACATGGAGCAGCTCGCGCGGGACCGGATCCTGTCCGTCCGCGGCCTGGACATTGCCGTGGGCAAGCTCCGCCTGGCGCACGAAGAGATGGCCAGCGAGGACCCCGCGGTCCAGCGCAAGGCGATGAACCGCTATGACCGGCTGGAATCCGAATTCCTGGCTGCCGGCGGCTATGCCGCCGAAGCCGAGGCGGCAGCGATCTGCTCGAACCTCGCCCTGCCGGACCGGCTGCTGAACCAGCCGCTCAAGACCCTGTCCGGTGGACAGCGGCGCCGCGTGGAGCTTGCGCGCATCCTCTACTCGGACGCCGAAACCATGCTCCTCGATGAGCCCACCAACCACCTCGACGCCGATTCCATCTCCTGGCTCCGTGAGTTCCTCAAGAACCACCAGGGCGGGCTGATTGTCATCAGCCACGACACCGAACTGCTCGAAGCGACCGTCAACAAGGTCTTCCTCCTCGATCCCAACCGCGCCCAGATCGACTTCTACAACATGGACTGGAAGCGCTACCTCAACCAGCGCGAAACGGACGAGCGCGCCCGCAAGCGTGAGCGGGCCAACGCGGAGAAGAAGGCCCAGGTCCTCATCGACCAGGCCAACAAGATGCGCGCCAAGGCCACCAAGGCCGTCGCCGCCCAGAATATGGCCAAGCGTGCCGAGCGCCTTCTCGGCGGCCTCGAGGCAGTGCGCGCGCACGACAAGGTGGCAGCCCTGCGCTTCCCGGACCCGTCGCCCTGCGGCAAGACCCCGCTCACCGCGGACGGCCTCAGCAAGTCCTACGGCTCGCTGGAGATCTTCACCGATGTCGACCTTGCCATTGACCGCGGGTCCAAGGTGGTCATCCTGGGCCTCAACGGCGCGGGCAAAACCACGCTGTTGCGGATGCTGGCCGGCGTCGACAAGCCGGACACCGGCGAAGTCGTTGCGGGCCACGGCCTGAAGGTGGGCTACTACGCGCAGGAGCACGAGACGCTCGACGTGGACCGCAGCGTCCTGCAGAACATGCGCTCCTCCGCCCCGGACATGAACGACGCGGAAGTCCGCAACATCCTGGGCTCGTTCCTGTTCTCCGGCGACGACGTCGACAAGCCCGCCGGTGTGCTCTCCGGCGGCGAGAAGACCCGGCTGGCGCTGGCCACCATCGTGGCCTCGAGCGCGAACGTGCTGCTCCTCGACGAGCCCACCAACAACCTGGACCCCGCCAGCCGCGCCGAAATCCTCGGGGCCCTGAGCAACTACACCGGCGCCGTCGTCCTCGTGAGCCACGATGAGGGCGCCGTCGAGGCGCTCAACCCGGAGCGTGTCGTCCTGCTTCCCGACGGCATCGAGGACCACTGGAACGAAGACTACCTGGACCTCATCACGCTGGCGTAAGCCACCCAACCGACCCACAGCCGGGTCAGCGGACCGGCATCTCTTCCGCGCCCGTGATCCGGTGCAGGTCCGCGTAGCTGATGGAGAACATCGAGTTGTGGTCCCCTGCCCCCGCCCAGAGCACGCGGTGGGCCGACAACGACTCATCCAGCAGGGTCCGGATCTTCTCCGGGTGGCCTACCGGGGCGACGCCGCCGACCTCCTGGCCGGTGTGGGCCAGGACGAACTCGGGGGAAGCGCGGCGGATCTTGCCCGTGCCCAGCCGGTCCGCGACCTTGCGGACGTCCACCTTGGCCGCGCCGCTTGCCAGGATGAGCAGCGGGGTGCCCTCGAGCTCGAACACCAGGCTGTTGGTGATCGCCGCGACATCGCAGCCCAGCGCGGCGGCGGCCGCTGCCGCCGTCGGCACCTTCGCATCGAACACCGTCACGGTGTCCTGGGCGCCCAGGGCGGTGAGGGCACGCTTGACGTTGGCCACCGGGCCGGGAAAAGCGTCAGGGCTCATCGCTCAGAACCCCTGGGCGTCGAGGATGGCGTCTTCCTCTTCTTCCGCCGTCGCGTTCTTGCGCTTCCGCGGGGCAGGACGACGGCGGGCCACCGGGCCGCTGGAGTGCAGGAACACGCCCTCGGCGGCCTCGGCTTCGGCGTCCTCCGCGTCGATCGCGGCGTTGCGGGCCTGCTGCCTGGCCGCGTAGCCGAACCCGACGAACATCAGCACGCCGAACGCGAACCACTGCAGAGAGTAGGACAGGTGGGTGCCTTCATCAGTGGTCGGCTTGGGGAACGGGAACGGCATGTCCTGCACCGACGGCGACTCGGAGGCCAGCTGTCCGTAGGCGCCCGTCAGCAGCGGATAGCCCAGCTGCGCGGAATAGGCGGAGAGGTCGATCGAGGCCAGCTGTCCGTCAGGGGCGCCGCGCTGCAGCTCGGGCTCGGCCGGCTTGAGGCGGGCAACCACCGTCACCGGCCCCTGCGGCGGGGCAGGCACTGAGTCGGGCCGTCCCGGGGTGTTGTTGCCGATGGGCAGCCAGCCACGGTCGATCACCACGGTTTCGCCGGACTGGAGCTTGAAGGGAACCACCACCTCGTAGCCGGGCTGGCCGTTGAGCGGGCGGTTGCGGACGATGCGCTGTCCGGCGGCGTCGTAGCTGCCCTTCAGTTCCACCTGGGTCCACTCCCGCTCCGGATTCAGCCGGCTGAACTGGTCCCGGACATCGGCGAACGGCACGGGGGTGGCCGAGTAGTTGGAGACCACCCGGTTGATTTCGGCCAGGGTCTCGGCGCGGCGGTCCATCTGCCACCGGCCCAGCCCGACGCAGCCGGCAGCAAAGATCACGGCCAGCAACAAGTACCCCAGCCATTTACTGGAGAAGAGAAAGCGGTACATTCAGCCGATCCTGCCTGACGGGTCGAGAGGGGCGGTCACTGCCGGGAGGGGGACGGACCCTGCGCCGAGGACCACAGTCTCTTTCCATAGTCCGCGCGTCTGGAGGTAGTCCTCAAGCCAGGCGCGGTGCTCCCCGCACGCCAGCCAGATCTTGCGCCGCTCCGGGGTGTGGATCTTGGGATTGTTCCACAGCAGCTGCCATTCCGCCGCCGCGCGGCAGGCTTTCCGCGAGCAGACGGTGCCCGGGGCCGCGGCCGTGTCCCCACCGGTCCCGGCCAGGTCAAAGAGATTCATGAAGCTGCCCGTCCGTGGTCGTCGTCGTTCTCATCTTCGATCAGCTCCCCCTGCAGCAGCGTCCCTGAACCGTCTGCGCCGTCGCTCAGATCCTGCCCGTTTGGATCCTGCCCGGCGGGGCCCGCGGTGTCCGGTGCGTCCARCTCTGCGAGCGGAGCATAGTCCAGGAGCGAGTCACTGTGGATTTCCGCCTTGTCGCTGCCGTTGGCGATCACCACCGCCACCCAGGGCAGGAAGACGGCGCCGGCAATCGGAAGGAGTTTGAACCAGCCATCCACGACAAAAATCAGGATCAGGCAGACCATGCGGATGCCCATGGCGATGGCATACTTCACCATCCGCTGGTGCATCTCGTCCGAGTGCGCAGCAGCGGCGTCGGTGATGCTGTGCACCTCGGTACCGCCGGACTCGGAGTCCGGCCTCCCGGGCACATGCGCACCGGGTCGGTTTTTGAGTGTCACGGCTGTCAGATCACGCTCCCAAGGCTTACTTCGATTCTCTCACCATCGGCGGAGCCGCCCAAACGGAAGCGCACCGGGCGCTAAGATCGGAGGCAGGAAAATTCCAGCCCCCAGCGCGGCCCTCCCTGCCGCAGAATCCCGGAGCCCCATATGACTGACACATCCACCACTGGCCGCAGCGTTCTGATCACCGGCGGAAACCGCGGGATCGGCCTGGCCATCGCCGAGTCCTTCCTGGCCAACGGCGACAAGGTGGCCGTTACCTTCCGCAGCGAATCGTCCCTGCCCGAGGGCATCCTCGGCGTCAAGGCGGACGTCACGGACGAAGCGTCGGTGGACGCCGCGTTCGCGGAAGTCGAAGCCGCCCACGGCCCGGTGGAAGTCCTTGTGGCCAATGCCGGCATCACCAAGGACACGCTCCTGATGCGGATGAGCGAAGACGACTTCACCTCGGTGATCGACACGAACCTCACGGGCGCCTTCCGGGTGATCAAGCGGGCATCCAAGGGCATGATCCGGGCGCGCAAGGGCCGCGTGGTGCTGATTTCCTCCGTCTCCGGCCTCTATGGCGCGCCGGGCCAGATCAACTACTCTGCCTCCAAGGCAGGCCTGGTGGGCATCGCCCGGTCGCTCACCCGCGAACTCGGCGCACGCGGGATCACCGCGAATGTGGTCGCGCCCGGCTTCATCAACACCGACATGACGGCCGAGCTGCCCGAGGCCACGCAGAAGGACTACCTGACCAAGGTCCCCGCCGGCCGCTTCGCCGAGGCCTCCGAAGTCGCCAACGTCGTGCGCTGGATCGCCAGCGACGAGGCGTCCTACATTTCCGGTGCGGTCATTCCGGTCGACGGCGGCCTCGGAATGGGCCACTAGCCCCTACGCGGCAGGACGACGCAGGACACCTGCGGAGCACAGCGGACGACGGCGGATTCCGCCGTCGTCCGCTGTGCTGTGTCGGTTTGTTCTGCGTGCGCTTGTTCTGTGTCCGCTGTCTGTTGCAACCCGGACCGGGCCTCTGGAGACGCACAGTTTTCCGTGCCGGGTTCCGTGCCGGGAACCGTGCCGGGTTCCGCGCCGGGCCTTTTTGCCCTTGGCTCCGGGGCTCCTGGAGAGTGTAATGGGCTCACAGCCCCTGACCATGCCGCGGCAGGGGCGTGGACTCAGGAGGAAATCATGAGTGATCTCAGCAAATGGACGCCCTCGGACATGCTGGAACCGGTCCGCCGCTTCCTTGACGGTGATCTGTCCATAGCGCCAGGGATCAAGATCGAACAGTTCCAGGAGGGCACCACCCTGGTGGTGCGGGCGGAAGCGCCGGGGATCGACCCGGACCGGGACGTCGACGTCTCGGTCGGCGAGGGTGTGCTGAATATTGCGGTGGAGCGGCGGGAGTCGTCCGAGCACAAGAGCAAGGACGGTTACCGCTCGGAGTTCCGCTACGGCCGTGCCGCCCGGAGCATTGCGCTGCCCGCGGGGGTGAGGGAAGAAGACATCACCGCCACGTACAAGGACGGCGTCCTGGAAGTCCGCGCACCGGCGCCCAAGGTTGTGACCGGTGAAGCGACGACGAAAATCCGGATCGACCGCGGCTGACCCAGTCCCGGCACGTCCAAGCCACGTGACGACGGAACTACGCCGCCGGGGCTTCTTTGTGGATGCTGAACAACTGTAATGGCGCGGTCCGCTGGCATGATGGATTGCAGACCCACAGTATTTGGACGTTTGGAACAAAGGAGCTCGTATGGGACTGCTGGAGAACAAGACTGCGATCGTGACCGGTTCGTCGCGCGGAATCGGCGCCGAAGTGGCCAAAATCCTCGCCGCCGAGGGTGCGGCCGTCGTCGTCAACTACCGCCAGAAGGCGCCGCGCGCCAACAAGGTTGTCGCCGAGATCGAAGCCGACGGCGGCCGTGCCGCGGCCATCGGGGCAGACCTCACCACCCAGGAAGGCGTCCAGGCCCTCGCCAGCGCCGCGATGGAGAACTTCGGCTCGCTCGACCTCCTGGTCCTCAACGCCTCCGGCGGCATGGAGACCGGCATGGAAGAGGGCTACGCGCTGAAGCTGAACCGCGACGCCCAGGTGAACATGCTCAACGCCGCCGTTGCGCTCATGCCCCACGGCTCGCGCGTGGTCTTCGTGACCAGCCACCAGGCCCACTTCATCGACACGGTGCCCACCATGCCCGAGTACGAGCCCGTGGCCCGCAGCAAGCGCGCCGGCGAGGACGCACTCCGGGCACTGGTCCCGAACCTGGCCGAGAAGGGGATCACGCTAGTGGTCGTCTCCGGCGACATGATCGAGGGCACCGTCACGGCCACCCTGCTTGACCGGTCCAACCCCGGCGCCATCGAGGCACGCCGCGCAGAAGCCGGCAAGCTGTACTCGGTCAAGGAGTTTGCCGCGGAGGTCGCCAAGATGGCCTCGGCCGACGTCGAAACCGGCCACACGGAATACGTCGGCGGTGCGGATTATTTCGGTAAGACCGCAGACCAGGCAGCGGATAAGAGCTCCAGCTAGGCGCAGCCCGCCACGCGCGCCGGGATGGCGCGTCTAGAAGGCACGTCCCGGGAATGTTTTGACTAAACATTGCCGGGACGTGCCTTCCCGGTTAATGCATCAGACTCCGGCGATGTACCGCACGGCGTCGAGATAGGGAAGGTTGACGGCGGCGTCCGCGGCAGCGCGGACGGCCGGCTTCGCGTTGAAGGCGATGCCGATCCCGGCGGCGCCCAGCATGTCGAGGTCGTTCGCGCCGTCGCCCACGGCGATCGTGTGTTCCATCGGGATGCCCTCGGCCGCAGCCCATTCGCGCAGGTACTTCTCCTTGGCCGCCCGGTCGATCACGTCGCCGAGCACCTTGCCGGTCAAGGCGCTGTCGACGATTTCGAGTTCGTTCGCGATCCAGTAGTGCAGCCCCAGGTCTTCGGCGATCGGCCGGAGGATCTGGTTGAAGCCGCCGGACACGACCGCCACGGCATGGCCGGCGGCCTGGAACGCCGCCACCAGCTCGGCGGCGCCCTCGGTCAGCCTGACCTCGGCGCGGACAGACTCGACGACGTCCGCGGGCAGCCCCGCGAGGACCGCCACCCGGGCGTGCAGGCTCTGGGCGAAGTCCAGCTCGCCGCGCATGGCCGCCTCGGTCACCGCCGTTACTTCCTCGCGTTTGCCGGCGTAGGCGGCCAGGAGCTCGATCACTTCCTGCTGGATGAGGGTGGAGTCCACGTCCATGATGAGGAACTTCCGGGGCGCGCTGCGCAGTGTTGCCGGAACCAGCGCCGTGTCGACGCCCTCGATGCCGGCGGCCGCCAGCGCACGGCGCGCACTGTCCAGACGGGCTTCCGCAACCGCGGCGGCTGTGGCGGCGTCGGCAGTCCGTCCGTCCCGTCCGGCGTCTTGGCGGCTGTCCGCTCCGCCGGCCTGGGAGGCGCCCCGGGAGGCGTCCAGCGAGGCGCCCTGCACGCTGTCCAGGGCGCAGTCGACGGCGTACACCTCGAAGCGGGCGTCGCCGGTCCGGGTTTCCGCCCCGACGCCCAGCCCGGCGGCCGTCAGGAGCGAACGCAGCCGCTGGATGTCGGGAAGGGACAGTTTCAGGCCGTAGCTCACTGCGGTCACGTTCGAACTCATGGCCTCAATCCTAGCGAGCGGGCCGCGGGCGGCCCGAATTCGTTGCGCCCGGGCAGGCGCCGCGTGACGCTCCACGGCAGGGCGCGGCGCCGGTTATCAGTCGCCCGCTTTTTTGTCCTAGTGTCTACTCCTATGAGTGATGTTCTTGAAATGGCCGGGGTCAGTGTTGTACGTGGGGCGAAGACGCTCCTGGACAAGGTCGACTGGCAGGTCAAAGAGGGCGAACGCTGGGTGATCCTGGGCCCCAACGGTGCCGGTAAGACCACACTCCTCCAGCTGGCCGCGGCCCGCATCCACCCGACCTCCGGAATGGCCGGCATCCTCGAGGAAGTCCTCGGCGCCGTCGACGTCTTCGAGCTCCGCCCCCGGATCGGGCTGTCCTCCGCTGCGCTGGCCAGCCAGATCCCCGAGCACGAGAAGGTCCTCAACGTGGTGGTCACCGCCGCGTACGGCGTGACCGGCCGCTGGCGCGAGGGCTACGAGAAGGACGACGAGCGGCGCGCCTTCGGGCTGCTGAACGAGTGGGGGATGGGCCCACTGCTCAACCGCCCCTTCGCCTCGCTTTCCGAGGGGGAGCGCAAGCGCGTCCAGATTGCCCGCGCCCTCATGACCGATCCCGAGCTCCTGCTCCTGGACGAGCCGGCCGCGGGGCTCGACCTCGGCGGCCGCGAGGACCTGGTCCAGCGCCTGAGCGAACTCGCCCGCGACGACGCCGCCCCGGCGATCGTCCTGGTCACCCACCACCTCGAAGAAGTGCCGCCGGGCTTCACGCATGCGATGCTCATGCGCGACGGCGGCGTCGTGGCTTCCGGCCCGTTGCCGGAGGTCCTCACGGCGGAAAACCTGAGTGAAACGTTCGGCCTGCCGTTGGACGTCAGCGTCAACGCGGGCCGGTACACCGCGACCGCCAGCCGCTGACGGGGCCGCTGACCGCGCGTGGAGCTCCTCAATAGTGCCCTCATATTCTTCGCCGGCCTGTGGGCGGGCACCATCAACAGCGTCGTCGGATCCGGCACCCTGGTCACGTTCCCGGTGCTGATCGCCTTGGGCTACGCCCCCGTCACGGCCTCCATCAGCAACGCCATGGGGCTCGTGGCCGGCAACGCCACCGGCGCCTGGGGCTACCGGAAAGAACTCGAGGGCCGCGGCAAGCAGCTGCTCCGGCTTCTGCCGGCCTCGCTGCTGGGTGCCGTCACCGGCGCCTATCTGCTGTTGCACCTGCCCGAGAAAGTCTTCTACTACGCCGCCCCCGTCCTGATCGTGCTGGCCCTGCTGATGGTGGTCTTCCAGCCGCGGTTGCAGCGGTGGGTGAGGAACCGCGAGGAGAACCCCGAGCACGCGATCCGGGACCGCCGCCACAGTGTGCTGCTCGTGGTGCTGGTGTATCTCGCCGGCGTCTACGGCGGCTACTTCGTGGCGGCCCAGGGCATCCTGTTAGTCGGCATCCTTGGCGTGTTCATGACCGGGACCATCCAGAACGCCAACGCGATGAAGAACTTCCTGGTCCTGGGCGTGAACGTGGTGGCCGCCGCCTCCTACCTCCTGTTCGCCTTCGACCGGATCGACTGGGGTGTGGTCGGGCTGATCGCCGTGAGCTCCCTGATCGGCGGCGTGATTGGCTCCAGGGTGGGGCGCCGGCTCTCCCCGGCGGTCCTGCGCGGGGTCATCTTCACCCTGGGCCTGGTGGCGCTGGGGTTCATGATCGCCAACCTGTTCAAATAGCCCTTCCAACAGCCTCCCAGGAATGACCTGCCCGTGACCTTTCACTTTCTTGAATCCGCCGACGACCCGCGGGTTGCGGACTACACGCAGCTCACGGACGTGCACCTGCGCAAAATCCGGGAACCCGCGGAGGGGCTGTACATCGCCGAGTCCTCCCGCGTCCTGCGCCGGGCCCTGGCCGCAGGGCACCGGCCGCGGTCCTTCTTCCTGGCCGAGAAGTGGGCCGGGGACCTCGCCGATGTCTTCGAGCAGTACCCGGAGGTGCCGGCCTACATCGGCCCCGCGGCTCTGCTGGAGCAAATCACCGGCTTCCACCTGCACCGCGGCGCCATGGCCGCCATGCACCGGCCCGCCCCGGTGCCGCTGGCGGACCTGCTCGCCGGAGCCCGCCGGGTTGCGGTGCTGGAGGACATCGTGGACCACACGAACGTCGGGGCCATTTTCCGCTCGGCCGCGGCCCTGGGCGTGGACGCCGTCCTGGTCTCGCCGCGCTGCGGGGATCCGCTCTACCGCCGCAGCGTGCGGGTTAGCATGGGCACCGTGTTCCAGGTGCCGTGGGCCCGGCTGGAGGACTGGGCGGAAGGCTTGGCCGCGCTGCAGGAGCAAGGCTTCACCGTGGCGGCCATGGAGCTCACGGAGGACGCGGTGGACCTCGACGTGCTCGCGGCGCGCCGCCCGGAGCGGCTGGCCCTGGTGCTTGGGACGGAAGGCGCGGGCATGAGCGAAGGAACCCTGGCCGCCGTCGACCTCGCCGTGAGAATCCCGATGCGCCCGGGCGTCGATTCGCTCAACGTCGCCGCGGCGTCGGCGGTGGCGTTCTGGGAGCTCCGCCCGAAGGACTGAGGCGCCCTGCATCGTGCGGCGGCCGCGCCGCGCTGACGTGCGCCAATGCTGTTCGTCAGCGGTCCGGGGATCCGCTATCATTGATAGCTGGCCGTCCGGTGCTTTCCGCCGGCCATCCCATTCATACCTGGCAACTGGCAAAATCCAGTTGTGCGAACAAAGGTCCAATTATGAAGTCTAATACTCACCCGAAGTACGAAGCTGTTGTTTTCAACGACCTGGCTTCCGGCGTCAAGTTCCTGACCAAGTCCACCGTGTCTTCTTCGAAGACCATCGAGTGGGAAGACGGCAACACCTACCCGGTCATCGACGTCGAAATCTCCTCTGAGTCCCACCCGTTCTACACGGGCAAGCAGCGCATCATGGACTCCGCAGGCCGCGTCGAGCGCTTCAACGCTCGCTTCAAGGGCTTCGGCGGCAAGAAGTAACTTTCTTCCCCAAGGTCTTATGGAAAGCCCGCACCGGCAACGGTGCGGGCTTTCTGCGTCTCTGCTGCCGTTCCGGCTGACCGGGTGACCCGGGTTCCCGGGTTCCCGGGCGCATGCGGCAGGATGGAGGTCATGACATCCCATCCTGCGGCCACCGCTCCCAGCCCCGACGACGACGGCGGCGGCCGTCACCACGGTGAGTACAAGGTCCCGGGCGGCAAGCTCGTGGTCGCCGACTTCGACGTCGTCAACGGCGTCCTGGCCCACGTCTCGCTGAGCGGGGACTTCTTCCTCGAACCCGACGAGGCGCTGCCGGAGATCAACCGGGCGCTCACCGGGTTGCCCGTCGAGACGAGCGCCGCGGACATCGCGGACGCCGTGACGGAGGCGCTGCCCGAAGGCACCGTGCTGTTCGGTTTTTCTGCCGACGCCGTCGCCGTCACCGTCCGCCGCGCCCTGGCGAAGGCCACCGGCTGGGCGGACCACCACTGGAACATCATCGCCCCGTCCGTCCTCCCCACCCACGTCAACGTCGCCCTGGATGAGGTCCTCACCGAGGAAGTCGGCGCCGGGCGGCGCAATCCCACCCTGCGGTTCTGGGACTGGGAGGAGCCCTCCGTGGTGATCGGCAGCTTCCAGTCCGTCCGCAACGAACTCCACCCCGAGGGCGTGGCCCGGCACGGCATCAGCGTGGTCCGGCGGATCAGCGGCGGGGGAGCGATGTTCATGGAGGCCGGGAACTGCATCACCTACTCGCTGTACCTCCCGCAGACCCTCGTGGACGGGATCAGCTTTGCGGACTCCTACCGCTTCCTCGACGCCTGGGTGATGGCGGCCCTGCAAAAGGTCGGCATCAGCGCCTTCTACGTGCCGCTCAATGACATCGCCACCGAGCACGGCAAGATCGGCGGCGCCGCGCAGAAGCGGCTCGCCAACGGCGGCATGCTGCACCATGTCACCATGAGCTACGACATCGACGCCGACAAGATGGTGGAGGTGCTGCGGATCGGCAAGGAGAAACTGTCCGACAAGGGCACCAGGAGCGCCAAGAAGCGCGTGGATCCGCTCCGCCGCCAGACCGGCCTGGCCCGCGCCGAAATCGTTGCAGCGATGATGGACGTCTTCGCCGAACGCTACGGCGCGACCCCGTCCGTCCTCACCGACGCCGAGCTGGAGGCCGCCCGCCGCCGCGTGGAGACCAAGTTTGGCACCGCGGAGTGGCTGCACCGGGTCCCCTAACGGCCAGTTCCATAGCGGCCCGGTCTATCCCATCGATTGCTCTATAGCTGCCGTTTTCGGCCGTCAAAAGGGCCGTTACGGAGCGGTCGATGGTGCCTGGGCCGGTGCCGTCAGAGCCTGCGCCCTGAGGGAACGGTGCAGCTGGCTGCGCTGTTCGATGATGATCCGGCGCAGGGCACGCGGCGCATCAGGGTGGGCGGCCAGCCACTGGTCGGTGCGGACGATCACGGCGTGGGTTTCGGCCGTTCCGCCGTCCAGGTCTTGTGCCGCGGGGTAGAAGCCGCGGACAATCCGGCTGGCGATCTCGATGCTCCGGTCCGCCCAGACGTCCTCGAGGGATTCGAAGTACGGGTCGATGAACCCGGCCAGCAGGGAGGCCGCGCCGGTGTTGAACCCGGCAATCGTGGCTCCGAGGAGCTGGTTGGACAGGCCGGTGCCGTGGACGGCGGCATCCCAGGCGGCCGCCTTGACGGCTGGGTCGGGGCGCGCGGCGAGGGCCGTGGCGTGCCCGGACTTGCCTGCTGCCGTGTTGTCCCGGGCGAGTTCCTGGTCGAGCTGCTCCTTCGAGGCCTGGCCGTTGGCCGCCAGGGCATGCCAGAGATTCCAGCGCAGTTCGGCGTCCACGGCGAGGCCTTCAATCACCGTGCCGCCGTCCAGGATGCCCCGGAGCAGGTCCAGCCGGCCGGCGTCGTAGCGGCTGGTTGCGGCAAGGGTCCGGGCCCAGGCCAATTGCTGGTCGGAACCCGGGGCTGCCGTCTGCAGCTGTTCGGCGGCCGTTGTGAGGAAGCCGTGGCGCACGGCATCGCGCTGGCCCCGGGGCACGTAGCGTTCCACCGCCGTCGAGGCATTGCCCAGCACGTTGAGGAGGACGCCGATGCCCGGCTCCGCGGGCCCGAAGCGCTCGACGGCGTCGACATAGAGTGCGGCCGGTGTGACGGCATCCCGGGCCGAGTCCCACAGCGCCGTCCAGCACAGCGCCCGCGCCATGGGGTCCTCCAGCTTGTCCAGGGAGCCGCGGACAGTGGCCTCGGAATGCGGGTCCAGCCGGACCTTGGCGTAGCTGAGGTCCTCGTCATTGACCAGCAGCAGCGCAGGCCGCGGTTTGCCGGCCAGCGCGGTCACGTCGGTCCGGGCGCCGCGCACATCGGTCTCGACACTGTCCGTGCGGACCAGGGCGCCGGCGTCGTCGAAATCGTAGAGGCCGATCCGCAGCCGGTGCGGGCGGGGCTCCTGCCGGCCGGTGGTGGGATCCACGGCATCCTGCAGGACGGTGACGGAGCTGAGCGCGCTGCTGACTTCGGTGGATTCGGTGATCTCGCTGGACAGGGTGGAGATGCCGGAGGTCTGGAGCCATTGGCGGGCCCATTCGCTGAGGTCGCGGCCGGACGCCGCGCTCAGGGCGGCCAGCAGTTCGGCGAGGGTGGTGTTGCCGTAGGCGTGGTCCCGGAAGTACTGGCGGGACCCGGCGATGAAGGCCTCGAACCCGACGTAGGCCACCAGCTGCTTAAGCACCGAAGCGCCCTTGGCGTAGGTGATGCCGTCAAAGTTCTGCTTCGCGGCTTCCAGGTCCGGGATATCGGCGACGATCGGGTGGGTGGTGGGCAGCTGGTCCTGGACGTACGCCCACGCCTTGCGGTTGTTGGCGAAGTTCACCCAGGCCGTGTCCCAGTCCGTGGTCCGGTCCACGCCGAGGGTGCCCATGTAATCCGCGAAGGATTCCTTGAGCCACAAATCATCCCACCACTTCATGGTGACGAGGTCCCCGAACCACATGTGCGCCATCTCGTGCAGGAGCGTGTTGGCGCGGGCCTGGTACTGCGAATCGGCGGCCCGGGAGGTGAAGACGTAGCTTTCGGTGAAGGTCACCAGGCCCGGGTTTTCCATGGCGCCGAGGTTGTACTCGGGGACGAACGCCTGCTCGTATTTGCCCCACGGGTAGGGGAAATCAAAGAGTTCGTTGAAGAAGGACAGCCCGTTCCTGGTGAGGCGGAACAGGGCGTCGGTGTCGAAGGATGCGGCCATGGAGGCGCGGCAGTAGAGCGCCAGCGGTACGTCCAGAACGGTGCCGTCGGCGAGCGTGCCGCGCCAGGCGTCCTCGGCCTTGAAGTACGGTCCGGCGAGGACGGTGGTGATGTAGGTGGACATCGCCTTGGTGGGCGCGAAGTCCCAGCGGCTCGTGGCGGGATCACTCGTCAGTTGGGTGCGCAGCACCTCGGCGCCGTTGGAGGACACCTGCCAGTCGGAAGGGGCCATGACGTGGAAGGTGAACTCGGCCTTCAGGTCCGGCTGTTCGAAGTTCGCGAACACCCGGCGGGCGTCGGCGGGTTCATACTGCGTGTAGAGGTAGCACTGGCCGTCGGCGGGATCGACGAAGCGGTGCATGCCCTCACCGGAGGTGCTGTACAGGGCCGTTCCCGTGATGGTGACCTGGTTCTCCGGCTGCAGGTTCTCGAGCCGGATCCGGGAACCGTCCACGACGTCGGCGACGGCGAGTCCCTTGCCGTTGAGGAAGACGCTGAGCACGCTGCCGGCGATGAAATCCACGAAGGTCGTCGCCCCGGGTTCGCTGGCCGAGAAGGAGATGATGCTGCGGCTCGTGTAGCCGGCAACGTTCGGGTCGGCCGCCTGCCGGACGTCAAGGGAGACATCATAGCTGTGAGTGGTGATGAGGGCGGCGCGGTCCGCGGCCTCGTCGCGGCTCAGATTCTGGTTTGACACCCCGCTATCTAATCACGGGAGCGTGTGTGCCCGGTCACGCCGGCGGGAACATCAGGAAGGCGGCCGCCAGCCCGAGCAGGGCGATCAGCAGCCAGGACGCCAGCGCGGCCAGCAGCGCGCGTGCGCCGGTGTGCAGCAGCTGGCCCACCCGGACGGCGGAGCCCAGCCCGAAGAGCGCCATGCCGAGCAGCAGGTCCTGGACGGTGGCGGCCGCGTCCAGGGCCGCGGGGGAGAGCCACCCGGTGGTGCGCAGGCCCGCCAGGGCCACGAATCCGATGACGAACAGCGGGACCACCGGGGGGCGCTTGGCGCCGTCGGCTGCGGTGCCCAGCCGGTGATGGAAGCCCGCGGCGGCGACCATCGGCGCCAGCAGGATCACCCGGGTGAGTTTGACGACGACGGCGACGGCCAGCGCCGCGGTACCGGCGGTCTGGGCGGTGGCGACCACCTGCCCGACGTCGTGCACGGAGGCGCCGGTCCACGCCCCGAAGATCTCCGGACCCAGGCCCAGCGGCCGCGCGAGCAACGGCAGCACACCGATCGCCAGCGTGCCGCACAAGGTCACGAGCGCCACCGGCAGCACGGTTTCCTCCTGCCGGATTCTGCGCACGGCGGCCATCGCCCCGATCGCTGACGCCCCGCAGATGGCGAATCCCGTGGCCACCAGCAGCGCCACGCGGGGCGGCAGCCGGAAGAGCCTGCTGATCCCGTACGTCCCGGCGAAAGCGGCCAGCACCACGGCGGTCACGAGCAGCAGCGCGGCCCAGCCCAGGCCCAGGACATCGCCGAGGCTGACTTTCAGGCCCAGCAGCACGATCCCGGCCCGCATGAGGTGCTTGCCGGCGAAGTCCAGCCCGGGCCGCGCCGGCCCGGCGGTCCAGCCAGACACGCCCGGCAGGTTGGCCGCCAGCAGCCCGAGGAGCACGGCCATTGTCATCGCCGGCAGCGCGGGAAGGAGCAGGTGGGCGGCGACGGCGACGGCGACGGCAGCCGCGGCGCCGGCCAGGCCTGGCGCGGCCTCTCTCAGGGCGGAGGCGGTGGCGGATCTCTTGGGGGGCACGCCCCTACATTGCCGTACCCGGCCGGAAAAGCCGTAACCGCGGCCGTCCCGGCAGGCGGCCCGGACTGCGAGGCCAGCGCTGAGCGCCGCGCCGCGGGCCGCCGAAATGATTTCGGAACAAAAAAGTGGTTGGCTAGTGACCATGTCTGACCTATTCCAGGAATACTCCGAGGCCGCCGGCCGCACCGGCGCCTACGACGAGATGTTTGCCCCCGGCCAGCAGGCCCGGAGATCCTACGGGCAGGTGGCCCTGGCCTTGCGCGAACTCTCGTTGGCTGACGTCAGCGCCCGCGCCGATTCCATGGCCCGGACCTTCCTGGACCGCGGCGTGACCTTCGACTTCGCGGGTGAGGAACGGCCCTTCCCCCTGGACATCGTCCCCCGCGTGATCCCCGCCGATGAGTGGAGCGTCCTGGAACGCGGTGTGGCCCAGCGCGTCCGCGCCCTTGAAGCCTTCCTCAATGACGTCTACGACAAGATGACCGTGGTCTCCGACGGCGTCATCCCGCGCCAGCTCGTCACGACGAGCGCGCACTTCCACCGCCAGGTGCACGGCTTTGAGCCGGCCGGCGGCGTCCGGGTCCACATTTCCGGAATCGACGTCGTCCGCGACGCCGAGGGCACGTTCCGGGTCCTGGAGGACAACGTGCGCGTGCCCTCGGGCGTCAGCTACGTCCTCGAGAACCGCCGGGCCATGGCCAAGGGCCTGCCGGAGGCTTTCGGCCAGCAGCTCATCCGTCCGGTCGAGGAGTACCCCCGCCGGCTCCTGTCCGCCCTGCGGAAGACGGCACCCTCCGGCGTCGACGATCCCACCGTGGTGGTCCTGACCCCCGGCGTGTTCAACAGCGCCTACTTCGAGCACACCCTGCTCGCCGGACTCATGGGTGTCGAACTCGTCGAGGGCCGCGACCTCATCTGCCGCGGCAACCGGGTCTACATGCGCACCACGGCGGGCGAGCAGCGCGTGGATGTCATCTACAAACGCATCGACGACGAATTCCTGGACCCGCTGCAGTTCCGTGCCGATTCCATGCTCGGCTGCCCCGGCCTGGTCAACGCCGCCCGCGCCGGCGGCGTCACGATCGCCAACGCCGTGGGCAACGGCGTCGCCGATGACAAGCTGGTCTACAGCTACGTGCCCGACCTCATCCGGTACTACCTCAACGAAGAGCCCGTGATCGCCAACGTGGACACCTTCCGGCTCGAAGAGAAGGAGGCCCGGGAACACGTACTGGACCGCCTGGACGAGCTCGTGGTCAAACCGGTGGACGGCTCGGGCGGCAAGGGCCTCGTGATCGGCCCGGACGCGTCCAGGGACGAACTCGACGCCCTGCGCAAGCGGATCATCGCCGACCCCCGCGGATGGATCGCCCAGCCAGTCCTGCAGCTGTCCACGGTGCCGACGCTCAGCGGCGACAAGTTCGGCCCCCGGCACGTGGACCTGCGCCCCTTCGCCGTCAATGACGGCGAGGACGTCTGGGTTCTCCCCGGCGGACTGACCCGTGTGGCGCTCAAGGAGGGCTCGCTGATCGTCAATTCCAGCCAGGGCGGCGGTTCCAAGGACACCTGGGTCCTGGCCGACTCCCCGCAGGTCCCCGTCGAAGTGATCCCGCGGCCCACCATCGCAGTCCGCGAGCGGGTTTCGGTCTGGCCGGTGGAGAGCAACTGGCGCGACAGCCAGAAAGAGCAGCAACAGCAGCAGCAGATTTCTGACGCGCAGGAGGTAACCGCGAATGCTTAGCCGTATTGCCGAGTCACTGTTTTGGATCGGCCGCTACGTGGAACGGGCCGACGGCACCGCCCGGATCCTCGACGTCCACCTCGAACGGCTCAACCATCTGCCCATGGAGGAACAGCGCAGCGTGGCGCAGGAACTCCTCGCCGTCATGGGTGCCCGCGCGCAAAGTGACGATTTCGGCCTGCCCGAACTGCTCAACGCCCTCGCCTACGACAAGCAGAGTGCCACCTCCATTGCCGGTTCCCTCGGAGCCGCCCGGGAAAACGCCCGCCGCGCCCGCGAGACCGTCTCCTCCGGGCTCTGGGAAAGCCTCAACACGACCTACTACGGGCTCAACCAGCACCGCAAGGACGTGGTCGGCACCTACCGGTTCTGCAACTGGGTCCTGGAGCGCACCGCCATGGTCAGCGGCCTCGCCGACACCACCGTCAGCCACGACGAGAGCTGGCAGTTCCTGGTCCTGGGCCGGTCGCTGGAGCGTGCGGACATGACCGCGCGCATGCTGTCCACCCGCGATGTCCTCTCGGCCGGCATGTCCTGGGTGAACATGCTCCGCTGCGCCGGGGCCTACGAATCCTTCCTGCGGACCCGCCGGGCGGCGTTCGGGGACCAGCACGCGGCCGAATTCCTGCTGCTGGACCGGCTGTTCCCGCGGTCCATCGTCTACGCGCTGCGCGACGCCGACGAGTGCCTGGCGAAGCTCGACCCCTCGGCCCAGCGCGTCGGCTTCATCAACGACGCCCGCCGGATCGTCGGGCAGGCCCGCACCTTCCTGGAGTTCCACCGCACCGATGACCTCATGTCGGAGCTGCCGGAGCACATGGAGCGTGTGCAAAAGGCCGTGTCGCAGGCCTCGGACGCCATTTCCCGTAAGTACTTCAATCAGGCAGACGAACTGGCCTGGGTGGGAGAAGTTTCATGACCCGGCTGAACATCGTCCACAAGACGGCCTACAAGTACAACAAACGCGTCACCCTGTCCTACAACGAGGCCCGGATGACCCCGCTGACGGACCCGCAGCAGGTGGTACTGGAATCCTCCATGAAGGTTTCCCCCTCGCAGGCGGCCCTGAGCAGCTACCGCGACTACTGGGGCACCCGGGTGACCGCCTTCGACATGCAGATGCCGCACGAGCACCTCGAGGTGCTGTCCACCACCACCGTCGAGGTGCACCGGGTCGAGAAGATCGCAACCGAGGCCGACATCGTCGGCTGGGACGTCCTGGCCGCACCGGAACGCCTAAACCAGTTCAGCGACTGGATTCCCCAGTCCCAGCTCACAGGTCCCGGCTCCGAGGTGCTCGCCATCATTCCCGGCGTCGTCGAGGGGAAATCGCCGCACGAGGCCGCCATGGCGGTCTTTGCCTGGATGCGCGGTGAAATGACCTACATGAAGGGCTCCACCGGCGTCACCACCAACGCCGAACAGGCCTGGAACCAGCGGCAGGGCGTCTGCCAGGACCTGGCACACCTCGCCATCGGGTCACTGCGCAGCTGCGGTATCCCGGCCCGCTACGTGTCCGGTTACCTTCACCCGCGTTCGACGGCGGAGCTCGGCGAGACGGTCGCCGGCCAGTCGCATGCGTGGCTCGAGTGGTGGGACGGCGAATGGCGCAGCTGGGACCCGACCAACCACAAACCCGCGGGGGACTTCCACGTCACCGTGGCCCGGGGCCGCGACTACCGCGACGTGCCGCCGCTCAAGGGCATCCTGTCCGGCGGCGGGGGATCGGCCCTCAGCGTCAGCGTGGAGATCACCCGCGTCGCCTGACCGCACGCCGCGCCCCCGCGTTGCGCTGTCAGATCGGGCTGCCCTGAAGCCCTCACAAGCCCTCAGGGCAGCCCGATCTGAAAGCGCAAGAGGTGTTTTTTTGGGGGACGCGGGTTATTCGAGGCCGGAGCGCGTGGCGTCGTCCAACGGCGTCCACCAGGTCTGGGGCGGCACCACCTTGAACCGCCGGCCCGTGACGGTCTCCGGCGTAATCCGGACGAAATGTTCCTTCTTTCCGGCCTGCCACGGGAACAGCAACAGACCCACGGTGTCCATGACTTCCTGGGGGTTCTGCACCGGCGCGGCCTGGCCCTTGATGACGACGCTCCAGGCGACTCCGGTGTCCGCGTTGATGCCGTCGGCCTCCAGCGCCACAGGCGTGCCGCCGGTAGCCGCCTGCAGCTTGGTGCCCTCCGCGGTCCGGAACACCAGCGTGCCGTGGTCCACTTTGTAGTTGATCGGGAAGATATCGGGGTGGTCGTCCACCCAGACCGCCAGCCTGCCGACGGAGACGCTGCGCAACAGCCGCCAGCATTCGTGGTGGTCGAGGTCTTCGACAGCGTGGGTCTGGTCCTTTGGCTCGTGACGGCCCGGGCTCGATTCAGTGCTCATGCCGGCGAGCGTACGCGGCCGGGCTGACGGCGGCTAGGGCAAATGGACCCAGCCGCCGGGTTAATCTCCGAATTCTGAGGCTTTCCTGAGTCGTTCGCGCTATTCTGGCAGAGGGCCGTCAGCGTCTACATTGGCCGGAGCGAACTGGGGGCAATGACATGCATTCAACGGGTGAGGGCTCAGGCCATACCGTGTCCGAGCCAAATCCCGTAGTTGAGGAGCTACTGAAGGGGTTCGGCGCACGGGCGGAAGAGCTGCTTCAATCCAAGGAACGCATGGCCGGCCTGCTGGAAGCCGTCGTCGCCCTGGCCGAGGACCTGAGCCTGGATGCTGTCCTGGAGCGCGTGGTCGAATCAGCGTGCCGGTTGTTGCATGCCCGGTTCGGCGCCCTTGGCGTCATCGGTGATGACCACGCGTTAAGCCACTTCATCACTGTGGGCATCGATGGCAATCTGGCACGGCAAATCGGTCCGCTGCCGACCGGCCACGGAGTCCTTGGCCTCCTTATTACGGACCCGTTGCCGCTCCGGCTGCATGAACTGAGCAAGCACCCCGAGGCCTACGGATTCCCCGCGCACCACCCTCCCATGCAGTCCTTCCTTGGTGTCCCGGTCCGCGTCCGGGACGTGGTGTTCGGCAACCTCTACCTCACCGAAAAAGAAGGCGGGGAGGACTTTTCCGCCGAAGACGAGGCCCTGGCCGTCGCCTTGGCGGCGGCGGCCGGCGTCGCCATCGAAAATGCCCGGCTCTACGACGACGCCCGCCGCCGGGCACGCTGGCTGGAGGCCTGCATGGACGTCTCCGGGCTGATGCTGAGCACGGACCGCGACTACACCTCGGGCGGCCTGGACCCGATAGCCGGCCGGGCGCTCCAGGAGTCAGCGTCCTCACTCGCCCTGCTGGTGGCACCCGCCGCCAATGGCGTGGCCCACGTGGTGATCGGCGTTGCCGGTGAGCGTGGCACCGCGTTTTCGGGGCGGTCACTGCATCTGGACTCAGAGCTCCTGGAAGGTGTCCTCGAAGGCGGCGAGCCGGTGCTGTTCGACGACGCATCCGAAGTGTTGGGGGAGGTCGACGGCGCAGTCACCGGCCCGCTGCTGGCAGTGGCGCTGAGTACCCAGGGTGCCCACCATGGCCTCCTGCTGCTGGCACGGGACAAGGAGTCGGTGCGCTACGCCCGGACCGACATCGAAATGGGGGCCGTCTTCGGCTCCCACGTGGCCCTCGCCTTGGAACTGGCCCGGGTGCACCGGCTGCGCGAGGAGCTTCTGGTCTTCACCGACCGCGACAGGATCGCCCGGGACCTGCATGACCTCGTCATTCAACGGCTGTTCGCCGCCGGGCTGAGCGTGCAGAGCCTGACCCGTTTCACCAAGGAGGATCTGGCGCTGGAGCGCATCCGCAACATCACCGGCGAACTCGACGAGGCGATCCGCAGTCTGCGCGACACCATCTACTCGCTCAAGAGCAACACAGGCGAGATCGAACTGCTGAGCGGCCGGATCCGTCGTGTCACGCGCAGTTCGTCGAAGTCCATGCCGTTCCCGCCGCGCCTGACCATTACGGGACCCGTGGATGCCGTGACACCTGACAAGGCCGACAATGTCGTGGCCGTGGTTTCCGAGGGGCTCAGCAACGCCATCCGGCACTCTGGGGCGGATACAATCTCGGTCTCGGTTGCGGTCGTCAGGGGCCGGGTGACGGTGGTGATCAGCGACAACGGCGCCGGATTCGCCCAACCCTCAAAACGCAACGGGCTAAGCAACCTCGAGGACCGGGCGCGCATGCTCGACGGCGAATGCACCATCACGAGCGCGCCCGACTCCGGTACCAGCCTGGAATGGTCGGTGCCGCTTTAGCCAGCACGCCCGAAGGTCCGGTTTCCGCGGAGCCTACCCGACGCTGCGGGGCCGGATTACTTCGCCGGTTCTCCCGACGGCGGCCGCCGGAAATCCCGGGCTGGCGATGAAGACGGCGGCCTGCGTGCGGCGTTCGAATCCAAGCTTGGCCAGCAGGGACGACACATAGTTCTTGACGGTCTTTTCCGCCAGGAACATTTCGGCGGCAATCTGCCGGTTGGTCAGTCCGCCGCCCACCAGCTCCAGGACCTTGCGTTCCTGGGGCGTGAGGGAGGACGTGCGCGGGTCGACCTCTTCGGCCTCCACCAGGCTGTCCACGACGCCGGCGGCCACGCCTTCCTCGAAGAGGGACTCGCCCGCTGCTGCCCGCCGCAGGGCGCCGATCAGGTCCGTGCCGCCGATCTCCTTCAGCACGTATCCGCTTGCCCCGGCCAGGACGGCGCCGCGCAGGGCCTGTTCGTCGTCGAAGCTCGTCAGGATGATGCAGTTCAACGACGGGTCCACCGACCTCACGTCCCGGCAGACCTCGATGCCGGTCCCGTCCGGCAGGCGGGCGTCCAGCACACAGACATCAGGATGCAGTGCGGGAATCCGCCGGGTCGCCTCCACCGCGGATCCGGAACTGCCGACGACGGCAAACCCCTCGCCTTCGAGAAGCTCCTGCAGCCCGCGCCTGACAAGTTCGTGGTCATCAAGGATAAAGACTCGGATCACCGCCTGCCCGCCATCAGGTGCAGTGAGACCTGCGTCTGCCCAGGCAATCATGATTCTCCCGTCCGGCCGCTTGCGGGGCCGCTCGATGCTCTTAGTAACACGCTGATTCTTGTAACGAGATGCTGTCTTTCATCTGCTGACCCCAGCCTCTGCCATTCTTGTGCACCGGGGCGGCGCGGACAAGGGTCATAGTGCCCAACAGGCCGCCTCCGGCCCGTTGCCCGGAGCGTTTCCGGGTCGCACGCCGGCCGGGGTGCGTGCATGCCTTTTGGCCCTAGGCGCCTGGCCGGGCGAAGGCAATCATGGGAGCGTCGCCATCTGGCGCGGGAAACTCGGCCGGTACGAGGCAAGGATGGCAATGAACGAAGTCAGGGACGTCCGCACGATCGTGGTAGGTGTTGACGGCTCGGACGCTTCGGTGTCCGCGCTGCGGCATGCGCAGGGCCTCGCGGTGCCTCTGGCCGCCAAGGTGGTCGCGCTGGCGTGCTGGGACTACCCGCCGGTGTACGACGGCTATGTCGCCGTCGGCATCGACGACTTCGATGTCCGGGCCGGCGAAATCCTGGCCGAGGCGGTGGCGAAGGCCTTCGGCCCGGACACCCCGGACAACGTCGAGGCCCGCCTCATCCAGGGGCACCCCCGCCGCGTGCTGATCGAGGAGAGCAAAGCCGCGGACATGCTCGTGCTGGGCCGCCGCGGCCACGGCGGATTCGGTGGGCTGTTGCTCGGATCGGTGAGTTCCGCCTGTGTGGCACATGCGCATTGCCCGGTGCTGGTGGTCCACTCGCCAGAACACGGCTGACGCCGCAATCCTGCCGGAGGATTCTATTCGAACGTGGCCCGGCGCGGATCCGAGAGCCGGGTGCTCCACACATCGGGCCGGTTGACCTTGAAGCGTCGTCCGGTCAGGGCTTTGGGAGCCACACGCACGTAGTAGGCCTTCTCGCCGGGCTGCCAGGGCTCCAGGAGCAGGGAGTCAATTTCGTCCTTCTCCTCCTGGCTCTCGATGACCTCGGCTTCCCCGCGCGCCATCACGCTCCAGGCCGTCTCGTCGCGGGCCTCGTAGCCGTCGATCTCGAATGCAACCGGCTTGCCTGTGATCGCGCCCCACAGCTTCGTGCCGCCGGCGGTGCGGAAGGCAATCGCCCGCCGTTCGAGGACGAAATTTACCGGGAAGATTTCCGGATGGTTGTCTACGATCAGCGCCACGCGCCCCACGACTTCGGTATCGAGCAGCGCCCAGCACTGGTC
>NZ_JBFTZW010000039.1:0-32431 GCF_056406555.1 Arthrobacter sp. P1_B4 | reverse complement strand
GGCCGAGGCCGCGTTCGTGCCGTGCGCGGAGGCCGGGATCAGGCAGACGGTGCGCTGGGCATCGCCGCGGGAGAGGTGGTAGCCGCGGATCGCCAGCAGGCCCGCGAGCTCGCCCTGGGAACCGGCGTTGGGCTGGATGGAGACCTGGTCGTAGCCGGTGATCTCGGTCAGCTGGCCTTCGAGGTCCTCGATCAGTTCACGCCAGCCGGCGGTCTGGGATTCCGGGGCGAAGGGGTGGATGGAAGCGAACTCCGGCCAGGAGATGGCCTCCATCTCGGCCGTGGCGTTCAGCTTCATGGTGCACGACCCCAGCGGGATCATGGTCCGGTCCAGGGCCAGGTCGCGGTCCGAGAGGCGGCGGATATAGCGCAGCAACTGGGTCTCGGAACGGTGCGTGTTGAACACCGGGTGCTGCAGGAAGTCGGAGGTGCGCTCGACTGCGGGGTCCAGGCCAAACGCAGTGTCCGTGCCTGCAGCCGCGGCAGTCACGGACGCGCCGAACGCGGCGATGACGTCGGCGACGACTGCCACCGTCGTGGCCTCGTCGGCGGAGATGCCGACGGTGTCGGCGTCGATGGCGCGCAGGTTGACGCCCTTGGCGTCGGCTGCCGCGATGATCTCAGCTGCCCGGCCCGGCACGGAGACGGTGATGGTATCGAAGAAGGAGGTGTGCAGCACGTCCAGGCCGGCGGCCTTCAGGGAGGCGGCGATGGTCTTAGCGTGGACGTGGACCGACTGGGCGATTGCCTTCAGCCCGTCCGGGCCGTGGTAGACGGCGTAGAAGGAAGCCACGATGGCCAGCAGGGCCTGGGCGGTGCAGATGTTGGAGGTGGCCTTCTCGCGGCGGATGTGCTGCTCGCGGGTCTGCAGGGCCAGGCGGTAGGCGGGGACGCCGGCGTTGTCCTTGGAGACACCAACGAGGCGGCCGGGCATGGAGCGCTCGAGCCCCTTCTGAACGGCCATGTAGGCGGCGTGCGGGCCGCCGAAGAACAGCGGCACGCCGAAGCGCTGGGCGGAGCCGACTGCGATGTCAGCGCCCTGCTCGCCCGGGGACGTGATCAGGGTCAGGGAGAGGAGGTCTGCCGCGACGGTGACGAGGGCGCCGCGTTCCTTGGCATCGGCGATCACGGCGGTGTGGTCCCACACCCGGCCGGAGACGCCCGGCTGCTGCAGGACGACGCCGTTGATGACGCCGTCGGGCAGGCCCTTGGAGAGGTCGGCGACCTCAACCTCGAAGCCGAGGGCCTCGGCGCGGCCCTTGACGATCGCGATGGTCTGCGGCAGGCAGTCGGCGTCGAGGACTGTCTTGCCGTCGTGGGCGGTCTTATTCTTGTTGGCCCGGCGCATCATCAGCACGGCCTCGGCCACGGCGGTGGCTTCATCCAGCAGGGAGGCGTTGGCGATCGGCAGGCCGGTGAGGTCCTGGACCATAGTCTGGAAGTTCAGCAGCGCCTCGAGCCGGCCCTGTGAGATCTCGGGCTGGTACGGCGTGTACGCGGTGTACCAGGCCGGGGCTTCGAGGACGTTGCGGCGGATCACCGGCGGGGTGAGCGTGTCGTAGTAGCCCTGCCCGATCATCTGCACGGCGGTCTTGTTCTTCGACGCCAGTTTGCGCAGCTCGGCGAGGACTTCGACTTCGCTCAGGGCCGCGGCGAGCGCCAGGTCGGCGTCCTGGCGGATGTCCTTCGGAACGGCGGTGTCCACCAGGGCGTCGACGGTGTCGTAGCCGACAGCCTTCAGCATGGCGTCGACGTCGGCCTGGCGGCGCGCGCCGATATGCCGGTCAACGAAGGACGTGGAGGCTGGGGTAACAGTCACAAGGAACTCCATAACTCAGGCGGCGCAGGGTACGCCACATTGATTCGGGTTCCTCCCCGCTCTGTATTGGACCTGAGAGTTTCCGCGCAGCCTGCGTTTCAGGGCTCCGCTTGCACCGTCGGTGAGCACAGCATGTCCGGGACACGCCTGCTACTTTCCAGAGATGCCTTGCCGCGGCGGTACATGGGCCTGAGAGATTCCTGGGGAGGGTTTGCTCCTACGGCGCCTGCTTGTACCTACTTGCAGGACTCTCCCGCCGCAGATCAAAGGCGTATTTAATTGGGTGTTCAATCGAGGGTGACAACAGTCACAGCTCTCATTGTCCTATGCCGGGCGCGCGTCCGCAAACTCCCTCCCGGCGGCGGACCCACGTTACGGGCCACGAGCCACCCGGCGGCGAATCCGGCGGCGCGAATTCGCCGGAAACGCCCGGAGTCGCCGCAACTTTCCGGCGTACTCGAACGCTTCCGGCGAGGTCGGCGGGGAGTAGGGGGTCGGCGGGCGTAGGGGGTCGGCCGGGGGTGGGGGGTGGGCTTCAGCCGCGCAGGCGCTCGACGGCGGCCAGGAGGCTCTGGACGTCCGCCTCGACTTCCGGCGGCGGCCCGCCGGGACCCCGCGCGAGCATGGCATTGAAGTACAGCCCGTCCCCCATGCACAGGACGGCCTTCGCCATGGCGGGCCCGACGTCGGCCGCCAGCAGTTCCAGCCAGCTCGCCTGGCCGGCGGCGAAGCGGCGGAGGGTTTCCCCGTGCGCCACCTCGGCGAGCCGCGTGGCGGCCACGAAGACCCGGTCCATGGGCGTGTCGGCCCACACCGAGGACTTGATGAAGTACGCCGCCGCCCCTTCCGGGGCTGCCGCCATGGCCGCAACATCCTCAGCCAGAAGCCGGTCCAGCCGTTCCAGCAGGACCGCGATCATCGCCTCTTTAGTCGGGAAATGGTAGAGCAGGCCGCCCTTGGAGACGCCGGCCCGGCGCGCGACGGCGTCCAGCGTCGCGGCGCGTTCACCGACTTCGATGAGCAGGGATTCGAAGGCATCGAGCACGGCCTCGCGGGCGACGGGTTTCCTGGGCATGCCTCCCATCATGCCTGTCCACCCGCGCATTTCTTAACTGTACCGTCCAGACGGTATAGTTATCTTCATGAGCATTCCATCGATCACCGCAGCCACCAGCACTCCTGCGGCCACCGGGCCCCGGGCACCGTGGCGTGACTGGGTGGCGCTGGCCCTGCTGATGTTCCCCGTCCTGCTCGTGGCCGTGGACAACACCGCGCTCACGTTCGCCCTGCCGGCCATCGCCAGCAGCCTGACCGCCTCCGGCGTCGAACTGCTCTGGATCGTCGACGCCTATCCCCTGGTCCTGGCCGGACTCCTGGTCGCGATGGGTTCCCTGGGCGACAGGATCGGCCGGCGCCGGCTGCTGTTCGTGGGCAGCGCGGGCTTCGCCGCGGTGTCGGCCGTGACGGCGTTCGCGCCGAGTGCGGAGTGGCTGATCGCCGGCCGCGCCGGGCTTGGCCTGTTCGGCGCCATGCTCATGCCGTCCACGCTGTCGCTGATCCGGAACATCTTTCCGCAGCCCAACAGGCGCAGGCTGGCGGTGGCGATCTGGGCCGCAGGATTCTCCGGTGGCGCCGCCCTCGGCCCGATTGCCGGCGGCTGGCTGGTGGAACACTTCTGGTGGGGCGCCGTCCTGCTGGTCGCGGTGCCGATCATCCTGCCGCTGCTGCTGCTCGGGCCGGCGCTGATCCCGGAATCCCGCGATCCGAAGCCGGGCCGGGTGGACGTGCCCAGCATTGCCCTGTCCCTGCTGGTCATGGTGCCGGTGGTCTACGGGATCAAGGCCCTTGCCACCCACGGGCCGGCTCCTGAGGCCTTCGCGAGCATCGGAACCGGCCTGCTCATGGGCTATGTGTTCATCCGGCGGCAACGCGCGCTTGCCCGTATCCACAGGACAGACCACAGCACCGCGCCGATGCTCGACGTCAGCCTGTTTGGCAACCGGATCTTCAGTACGGCCATCGTGGCCAACGTCCTGGCGCTGTTCTCCTTCAACGGCTTCATTCTCTTCCTGGCCCAGCACCTGCAGCTGCTGGAGGGCCAGTCCCCCTCGGCCTCCGGCGTCGCCATGGTCCCGGCCCTCATCGCCACAGTTGTGGCGGGGCTGCTCGTGGTCCCGCTGGTGCGCAAGGTGCGGCCCGGCTTTGTGGTGGCCGGCGGCCTGCTGCTGAGCGCGGCGGGCTATTTCCTGGTGGCCTTCGGCGACCACAGCCAGGGCCCGTCGTTGCTCCTTGCCGCCCTGCTGGTGCTCTGCCTGGGGGTGGGCGCCGCCGAGACGATCTCCAATGACCTGATCCTGGGCGCGGCGCCCGCCGACGAGGCAGGGGCAGCCGCCGCCATCTCCGAGACCGGCTACGAAGTGGGGTCCCTGCTGGGTACGGCGATTCTCGGCTCAATCCTGACGGCCTCCTACCAGGGCAACCTCCGGCTTCCCGCGGGCGTGTCCGAACTCGCCCCGGCGGCGGCCACCAGCCAGGCCGGTGAAACCCTGGCCGGCGCTGTGGATCTGGCACGGATGCTTCCGGCGCCCCTGGCGGAGGCGGTGACGGCGGCCGCGCGCACCGCCTTCGACTCGGGCGTGCACGTCACGGCGTCAATTGCGCTGGTCCTGATGTCCGGGGCCTGCGTCCTGGCCGCCGTCGTCCTGCGGTCATACCCGGCGCCGGACGCTGCTGTTTTGGGGGGCTGGCGGGAGCCGGTCCCTACTTGCTGTCCGGGGTGGTCACGCTGGCCGTGGCCCGCATGGTCTCGGCATTCACCATCCAGGCGTACTGCTCAAACTTGGCGATGAACTCGTGCAGCAGATCCGCGGTGGTGGGATCTTCCTCGTCCACTTCGTCATGGACCTTGCGCATGGTGCCGACCGCCGCCTCCAGCGCGGCGACAATCCGCTCGATGGCGTCCTTCGTGTTGATCAGGCCCTTCGGGAACTCGGCCAGTGCGGTGGACTTGGAAACCGTGGAGCTACGGCCGTCCGGGAGGGCGTGAAGGGCACGCATGCGCTCGGCGAGGTCATCCGCGAATCCCCGGGCGGCGTCGATGATCTCGTCCAGCTGGAGGTGAAGGTCCCTGAAGTTGGTCCCGACGATGTTCCAGTGTGCCTGCTTGCCCTGAACGTGGAGTTCGATCAGGTCCACCAGTACTGCCTGCAGGTTGGTCGTCAATGTGGGTGATGCTTTCATGAATCCTCCTCGATAGAACCGGTGCCGTACGGGCCGCGCATGCCATTGCTGGCACCCCGGCCGATGCTTCCGACGCTACCGCAGCGCGGCGGCGGGCCGCGATGCTTCTGGGAGGAATTTCTCGGTCAGCTTACTAAGTCGGCTTACTAACCGTTTTGGGGCGGTTTATTCGGCCTCGTTGAGGAAGGGCCCACGCGGGAACACGGCCCGTGTGATGCCGCCGGAGGTGGATTCGGACAGCTGGGTGAGGTAGTCGTTGCGCCGCCGCGGGGTAATCCTGGACTGGGGGTGGAACGGCTGCTCGGGGTCGTCGGCGTAGTGGGCGCTCAGGCCGTCTCGCATGAGCCGGATGGCTTCCGAACGCCGCTGGGACACCGCTGCGTGCGTGGATCCGAGTTCCGCGGCCAGGTCTTTGACCGTGCGGTCGCCGAAGTAGATCTCCTCCACCACGTAGCGCATCCGTTCCGGGAGGGATTTCACGGCGGCCCGAAGGTACTGGAGGCGTTCGTCCGCGAGCACAGAGTGTTCCGGGGTGAGGGTTTCGGCGGCCAGGGTGCCCACCACGGAGGCTTTTGCCCGAGGCGCTGCCGGTTGACCATGGTCAAGGCGCGGTCAGCCCGGCGCCGTCCGGTGCCGTTGCCCAGCCGGTGCTGCAGGAACCACATGAGGCCAAGCACCGCGCCCAGGGCCACGACTACCCGCAGCCCGAGGATCAGTGTCCGGGTCTTCAGTCCGGACCAGGCTGAGGGGATAGCCGGTGATGGCCGGAAAGTCCCGGGCCTTGCTCAGGATGTATGCCCGGTACTCCGCGCTGAGCTCGACCACTTCGGCGAGGCTTTCGAGCACCACGTAGGCGGCGCCGTCGAGCGTCACCAAGTGCGTATCCGGGCTCTCGTGGATGCGTTCAATGAGGTCCGGATTGACCGCGAAGCGCGTTCCGTTGAGGCGTGTGACGACGACCATGGGCCGATTCTGCTCTGTGAGGGGAAGGGTGTTCTCCTCCGTACTGTCGGCACCCGGGGCCCCTTCGTCAGGCGCCGTCGTCAGGCGGCTTGCCAAGGTGCCGGTGCCCGGGGGCGGCCGGCGCAGCAACATTCCCCGTGCCAAGGCCGCCGCGCGGTATTAGGGTGGGACCTGACGGGGCCACCCGGCCCGCCCCGTTCGGCGCCTGTTCCACCGCAGTTCGTCCAGTGCAGTTGGTCCAGTGCCATGAAACGACGGCCGCCCGCCTCATCAGGAAGGCCAGCCGTGGCGCCATTTCCGGATTTTGAGCAGCCGTTGAACCCGTTTCCCCGCTACGCAGCTATGCGGGACAGTGAACCCGTTTTCCAGGACCCGGACACCGGCGTCTGGCACGTGTTCCGCTACGACGACGTGCAGCGGGTCCTGTCCGAACACGCCACTTTTTCTTCCCGGATGGGCGGGGACAACCCCTCCGAAACGGGCCAGCTCTTCGCCGCCAGCCTGGTCAACACGGACCCGCCGCGGCACCGCCAGTTGCGTTCGCTCGTGACGCAGGCGTTCACGCCGCGGGCAGTCGAAGCGCTCGCCCCGCGCATCTCGGAACTGACCGACGAGTTGCTGGAGCCAGCGGTGGCCGGCGGCGCCACGGACCTGATCGAACAGCTCGCCTATCCGCTTCCGGTGATCGTGATCGCCGAACTCATGGGCATTCCGGCCTCTGACAGGGACCGGTTCAAGCTGTGGTCCGACGTGATCGTGAGCCAGACCCGCCCGGGCGCCGACGATTCCGTCCACACGGCAGCCAACCGGGAAATGGCGGAGTACTTCATGGGCATGATCGAGGAGCGGCGGCACCGGCCGGGCAATGATTTGATCAGCGCGCTCCTCGCGGCCGAGATCGACGGGCAGAAGCTCAGCCCCATCGAGTTGCTGGGATTCTGCAGCCTGTTGCTCGTGGCGGGAAACGAGACCACCACCAACCTGATCGGCAATGCGGTGCTGTGCTTCACCGAATCACCGGGCACGGCGGAACGCCTTGTCGCCGAGCCTGCCCTGCTCCCGCACGCCATCGAAGAGGTGCTGCGCTACCGCTCCCCCGTCCAGTCCATGTACCGGCTCTCAGCCGTCGACACGACCGTGCGAGGCCGCACCATTCCGGCAGGCTCGCCGATCATTGCCTGGATCGGTTCGGCGAACCGCGACGGGGAGCAGTTCCCGAGCCCGGACGAGTTCGACGTCGAACGCTCACCCAACCGTCACCTCGCCTTCGGGCAGGGCATCCATTTCTGTCTGGGGGCGCCCCTGGCGCGGCTGGAGGCCAGGATCGCGCTGGAGGCCGTGCTCTCACGGCTGCCGGGGCTTGCGGTAGACCCCGATGCGCAGTTGGAGCGGATGGAAAGCATGATCGTCTACGGGGCGAAACAGCTTCCCGTGACCTGGCAGGCTGCCTGACGGCGGGCACGGCGTCAGGGGCGGCGATCGTGATCGTCTCCGGTGCCCTCGAGGGCGGCCCCGAACCATGTCGGCAGATGGTGGAGCAGGTCGTCCTGGTCGTCTCCGATCCATGCGACGTGGCCGTCCGGCCGGAGCAGGACCGCGGGCGCGTCCAGTTCCCCGCTGGCGTCCGCGACGTGGTCGACCCGATCCTCCCATCCAGCCACGGAGAGTTCGCCGGTCTGGTCCAGCAGGAGCCCGCGGCCTTTGCGGGTGAGTTCGTAGAGACGGCCCCGCGACAGAGGAATGTCGCGCAGTCGCCTGCCGAGCAGCTCGGGTCCTTCGCCGAAGTCGTAGCGGACCCCGATCGCGGTGATCTTCTCGGCCAGGAAACGGCTGACGTCCTCGAAGTCCATCAGCTCGCTCAGCAGCCGCCGCACGGCCTGCGGGCCGGGCTCGGTGGACAGCAGCTCGCTCTGGGCGCGGGTGATGGTCAGCACGCCTTCGGCGACCGGGTGACGCTCGGCGTAATAACTGTCCAGCAGCCCGTCAGGCGCCCAGCCTTTGACCTCAGCGGCGAGCTTCCAGCCGAGGTTGAAAGCGTCCTGGATGCCGAGGTTCAGTCCCTGCCCTCCCAGCGGCGGGTGGACGTGCGCCGCATCGCCGGCGAGCAGAATTCGGCCCACCCGGTATTGCTCGGCAAGCCGCGTGGCGTCGCTGAAACGGGACAGGGAGCGTGGTGAGTGGACGCCGAAGTCGGTGCCTGCGAACTCCCGCAGCTGCGTCCGGAACTCCTCCAGGGTCGGCGGGACCGAGCGGTCCTCGGCCACGGCCGCCGCGGGCACGACGGCGCGGTACAGGCCGTTTCCGGCGGGGCCTATGCCGAACCCCTTGTGGGTCTTGCGCACCTCCTCGGCCACCTCGGCCAGCTGATCCGGCGCCGCGGTCACCTCCACCTCGCCCAGGAGCCACTCGGTCTTGGCCGGCTCGCCGGGGAAGCCGATGCCGAGCAGTCTGCGCACCAGGCTGCGTCCGCCGTCGCAGCCGACCAGCCAGCGCGAGCGCAGCCGTGTGCCGTCAGCAAGTTCGACGCTCACCGCGTCCTCGTCCTGCTCGACCCATGCCACCTCGCAGCCGCGGCGGATCTGGGCGCCGAGCTCACCGGCGCGCTCGGCCAGCAGGCGATCGGTGACCGGCTGGGGGATGCCAAGGACGTAGCCGTGTGCGGTGTCCAGGTTCACCGGCCGGGGCTTGTCGATCCCGGCGAAGCGACCCACGCCGCCGGGATACCGCTGCCCGTGGGCGAGGAACCGGTCCAGCAGCCCGCGCTGGTCCATGATCTCGATGCTGCGCGGGTGCAGGCCGAGCGAACGGACCGCCTGGCTCGGCTCCGCGTCCCTCTCCAGCACGAGCACGTCCACGTCGTGCAGCCGCAACTCGCTGGCCAGCATCATTCCCGTCGGGCCGCCACCGCTAATGATCACGTCGAAAATATGGAACCCCAATCCCAGAAACTCACTTCCCGGATTGCCCGGCTGCGTCCCGCACCCTGAAATGCGGGGGTGAGCCCGATCAGTACTCGCCCTTGATCACGAAGTAGGAGCCGCGAATAACGCCCGCCAGCTTCGACTTTTGGCGGGCGAACTTGAAGCGCGGCGCCAATTCCTCCGGAACTTCCATGCCGTCGGCAAGTTTGAACCCCACCGCTCTCTTCCCGCCGTCCTCGATGCTGTACATGACGTTGACCGACAGCCCCGACTCGTAAAAAACATAGGCCATCCGCAAACCGTCGACTTCGAAGGCGGTCGCCTCCAGCGGGCGGGAGCCGATCACGATCTCGCGTTCATCCCGGAGGATGCGGCTCACCCGGTCAACCACGTCAGGAACTTCGCTCGCGGGGCTCACGGTGAAGGTGTGGCCGTACTTATTCCGGAAATAGCGGGCCTCGTTGGCGCGCAACCCGGCGAGGGCCTCGGAGACGGGGGATGATTCCAAGCCGGCGGTAGAAACGGTCTCAAAGTCAACGATGTACGGCATGTGCCCTCCTGGACAGACGTGTTGGGACCAATGCTAACGCGACGACGTGCTGCCGGACGTCGGAACGCAGGCGCCCCTTTGCCGCCCCTGCGGGCACGATGCGCCGGATGGAAGTCAGGTTGCTGCTCCCAGGCATCGCGGATCTGGACGGTCTTACCCGGCACGGGGGCGTCGATCGCCTTGCCGTTGCCCAGATAGATGGAAATGTGGTTGCCGCCGAAGCTCACCAAGAGGTCTCCGGGTTTCGCTTCGGCGAGGGACGCCACATGGCCCCGATCGTTCTGAACCGCGCCACCGGGCACTGCACGCAGCGGGTGCTCGACGGCCGGGACTTCCCGCTCCGGGCCGAGCTCAACTCGCTCTAGCCGACCCGCCCGGCAAGGCGCGCAGCCCTGCCTTGCGACCGGCTTCACCAGCCTCACCAGAAATGGGCCACGTCCACCACGAACCGGGACCCGGTGCCCGGCCCGGGCAGGGCCAGGACCCGGAACGGCAGCCGGGCGCGGACCCCCAGGCCAATGGTCGAATAGCCCTCGAAGCTGCCCGCCCACGCCACCTGCCGGAAGGTCTGGTAGCCGGTCACGTCAGCCAATTCACTCTTGTTCGCCGGGTTGTAGGTGGGATTGCCGGCGTCGTCATATGCGGGTGCATTGACCGTGAGCTGAATGAAGGCCTGGCCCCGCAACGGGACCGGCAGGCCGGACCCGTCCTGCACCACCGCGGGTACGTAGCGGACGCTGTAGCCGGCCACGGGGCCGTTGAGGTCAATGACCAGCCGGTCAAAGCAGTAGTGCTGACCGGTGCGGACGTTCACCACTTTGGCTTGGCTCATGGCCGGATCCATTTTGCTCAGCGACCCCCAGGCCAGTCCGCAGTACGGGTCCGCGGCGGCGGGCGCCGGCGCAAGAATCCCGAGCGCGGCGGCCATCAGAACAGCCGCGAGCAACGCGTTGACCTTTTTCAACTGGATCTTCTTCAACTGGGTCTTCTTCAAGGCCGCCACCCCCTGGTGCTGCCTGACCCTTGGGCTGGCGGAACAGTCAGCGCAGGCCAGACGCTTTCAGCGTAGGCGGGCCCGGCCCGGCGGGCGAGGTTCTCCGCAGTTTCGGCGCCCAACCGTTAGCGTGGCCCGTTGCTGGTCACGGACGGATTGCACGGACCCTGTTCGTGAAGGTCGTTCACGAACAGATAACACCGTCAGCGGCAGGCATGGCCGGGAACGGCGAAGCGCCGGCACCCTCGCGGGTCCGGCGCTTCGTACGGCCTGGCTGTTGCCGGAAGGTTTTAGCCTTCGCAGTCGCGGCAGTACTTCATGCCGTTCTTCTCAAGGGCCACCTGGGACCTGTGACGGACCAGGAAGCACGAGGAGCAGGTGAATTCATCGGACTGCTCCGGAACAACAATGACCGTCAACTCTTCGCCGGACAGATCCGCACCGGGAAGATCGATGCCTTCAGCGGTGTCGTTCTCATCGACGTCGATCACAGCGGTCTGCGCGCCGCCGCCGCGGGACGCCTGAAGGGCCTCCAGCGACTCAGCGGGAGATTCTTCTTCTGTCTTGCGTGGGGCGTCGTAATCGGTAGCCATATCGGGGTTCACTTTCGTTGCTGCGCAGCGCCATTTCAGGCACCTCAGTGAAGCAGTTTAGGACATTATGCATGGAGTAGAGCAATAGTGTGGCCTATCAGACAGAATGAGTCGGACGGGCCCTGGAAACCTGGGCAGCGGCCCCCGGGCGGGGCCCCTCCGCGCGGTGGTCGGGCCATTCGAGTGCGGCATTTCAGTCGACCGGCCAGACCACGAGCGTCTGCCACTTCGCTGGATCGGGTTCGACGCCGGGATCGGTGAGGTAGTACTCCCACATTGCTGCTCCCGGGCTCGCGCCGTCCTGCCGCATCCGCGCCATGATCGCGCCGTAAGTACGCTGCAGTGATTCGTAGGGACCGATGTGCATCGCCTCGTAGGCCTGGCCTGCGGGGAGGGTGCCGGCGACAACCGCCGTTTCCGCGCCACTGGGGTTCGTGAAAGGCGCGGCGAGGGGGAACCCCGCTTCCACGTCGACGACGTCGGTCGGCATGCCGCGGTACAGCGCGAACGGGGGTCCGGCCAACTGGACATGCTGCTCCTGCACCGCACCCATGACGGCGGCGAAGGCACGGCCGAAAAAATCCCGCAACGCAGTCATCGGGACTGTCTCATGCACCACCGCCGTGGGCTGTTCCTTGAGTTGGGCGGCCCTGATGTCCGGGGCCGGCCCCGGGTTCGTTTGATTCATACCCCAGACTCTGCCGGGACTAATCCACGGTCTAGGGCCTTACGGCCCGCGCCCCCAGGGGAGGTCCGCGCCGTGGTCCAGTAGCGGTCCGGCGCCCGGGGACGGCGCGGGTTCCACCCCGAATAAATAAATGAACTTTATTCATATTAGGTCTTGCCCCGTGCGGCCATCACCCTCAAACTAAATGAACAACGTTCATTAATGTGACGCCCGTCTCACTGGAGTAGCCATGATCGAAATCACGTCCCTCGACACCCCGCCCTCCCTCGCCCGCACGCTGCCCTCCGGCCGGCCGGCACTGCGGATCGGCGTCGTGCAGCACCGCTGGCATCCTGACGCCGCGGGCCTGCACGCCGAACTGGACGAAGGCATCGGGCGCGCCGCCCGGCTGGGAGCCACCGTCGTCTTCCTCCCCGAGCTCACGCTGTCCCGCTACCCCGCGGACACGCTTCCCGAAAATGACGCCGCCCGCGGCGGGACCATGCGCCCGCGGCCCTCGGACATCGCCGAGGACCTGTTCACGGGCCCCACGTTCCGGTTCGCGGCGGACGCGGCCCGGAGGCACGGCACCTGCGTCCACGCTTCGCTGTACCAGAAGGCGGAGAACCCGGACGGCACAGACGACGGCCTGGGCCTGAACACCGCCATCCTGGTGTCTCCCGGGGGCGAACTCCTGGCCCGCACCCACAAGCTCCATATTCCCGTCACGGCAGGCTACTACGAGGACAAATTCTTCCGCCAGGGCCCGGACGGCGACGATGCCTACGAGGTCCACTCCCCCGCCGAACTCGGCGGCGCACGCTTGGGCATGCCCACCTGCTGGGACGAGTGGTTCCCGGAGCTGGCACGGATCTACTCCCTCGGCGGCGCGGAACTCCTGGTCTACCCCACAGCCATCGGCTCCGAGCCCGACCACCCCGACTTCGACACCCAGCCGTTGTGGCAGCAGGTCATCGTGGGCAACGGCATCGCTAACGGGCTGTTCATGGTGGCCCCCAACCGCTGGGGCAGCGAAGGCACGCTGAACTTCTACGGTTCCTCCTTCATCTCCGATCCCTACGGCCGGATCCTCGCCCAGGCACCGCGGGACGAATCCGCGGTGCTCGTCGCGGACCTCGACCTCGACCAGCGCCGGGACTGGCTCACGCTTTTCCCCTTCCTGGCCACCCGACGCCCGGACACGTACGGGCGGCTGACCAAACCGGTACGCCCCGACGCCCCGATCGGCGCCGACACCAGCAAGGCCACCGCATGACCGCGTGGCGGATGCCGTCCGAAACGGCGCCCCAGGACCGTGTCTGGATGGCGTTCCCCACCGGCGGCTACACCCTGGGCGAAACCGCGGCAGAAGCCCACGCCGCCCGCTCCGTCTGGGCCGCCGTCGCGAACGCCGTCGTGGAATTCGAACCGGTCACCATGCTGGTGGCGCCGGCAGATGTGCAGACCGCGGCGGCCTACCTCCACCCGGATATCGAGGTGGTCCCCGCCGCGCTGAACGACGCCTGGATGCGGGACATCGGCCCCACGTTCGTCCTCGACGACGGCGGCCGGCTCGGCGCCGTCGACTGGGTCTTCAACGGCTGGGGCGGCCAGGACTGGGCCGCCTGGGACAAGGACGCGCTCGTGGCGTCGGCCGTCGCGGCCCTCTCGGGGGCCAGCCACCTTGTCTCGCCGCTGGTGAACGAGGGCGGCGGCATCCACGTCGACGGCGAAGGCACGGTCCTCGTCACCGAGACGGTCCAGCTCGATCCGGGCCGCAATCCCGGGCTCAGCAAGGCCGACGTCGAAGCCGAGCTGGGCCGGACCCTGGGCGTGAGCCACGTCGTCTGGCTTCCCCGCGGCCTGACCCGGGATTCGGAACGGTTCGGCACGCGCGGCCACGTCGACATCGTTGCGGCCATCCCGTCCCCGGGCACCGTGCTGGTCCATTCCCAGCAGAACCCGGCACACCCCGACTTCGAGGTGTGCCGGGACATCATCAGCCACCTCGCCACCACCCGGGACGCGGCCGGCCGCGAATGGAACATCATCGAGGTCCCGGCCCCGGAAACCCTGACGGATGAGGAGGGGTTCGTCGACTACAGCTACATCAACCACCTGGTGGTCAACGGCGGCGTCATCGCCTGCACCTTCGACGACCCGATGGACGAAAAAGCCTTGCGCATCCTTGGCGACGCCTACCCCGGCCGCCGGGTAGTCGGCATCGACGCCCGCGAGCTTTTCGCCCGCGGCGGCGGCATCCACTGCATCACCCAACAGCAACCATCCGTCCCCCAGAAAAAGGGTCAGCAATGAGTCAGACTATCGGCCGCGAAGACGGCACCATCACGCACGACGTCGTCGATCCGGCCGGTTCCAAGCACGGCATCTCGGGCAAGGGGCTCAAGGGCGGCCAGCTGGGCCTGCTCGCCGTCGTCGTCCTCGGCATCTCCTCCGTGGCACCCGCCTACAGCCTGACCAGTTCGCTGGGACCCGCCGTCGGCGCCGTGGGCCTGCAGCTGCCGGCGATCTTCATTGTCGCGTTCATCCCAATGATCCTGGTGGCGTTCGCCTACCGTGAGCTCAACGCCGATTCACCGGACAGCGGCACCACCTTCACGTGGGCCACGAAGGCGTTCGGCCCGTTCGTCGGCTGGCTGGGCGGCTGGGGTCTGCTGGCCGCCAACATCATCGTCCTGTCCAACTTGGCCGGCGTCGCGGTGGACTTCTTCTACCTCTTCCTGGCCCAGGTGTTCAATAACCCGGACCTCGCGGACCTAACCTCCAACACAGCCGTAAACATCGTGACGTGCCTTGTGTTCGTGGCACTGGCCGTCTGGGTCAGCTACCGCGGCCTGCACGCCACCAAGCTGGTGCAGTACACCATGGTCGGATTCCAGGTCCTCGTCCTGGGCATCTTCGTCGTCATGGCACTCACCCACGCCGCCTCGGGCGACTCGGGCACCGCGATCGCCTTCAGCTGGGACTGGTTCAACCCGATGAAGATCGGCAGCTTCGAGCAGTTCGCCGCCGGCATGTCACTGGCCGTCTTCGTCTACTGGGGCTGGGACGTCTGCCTCACCGTCAACGAGGAAACCAAGGGCGGCAAGGGTACCGCCGGCCGGGCAGGAACCACGACGGCGGTCGCCGTCCTGGCCCTATACCTCGTCGCGATCGTGGCCACCATGATGGTTGCCGGCACCGGAACCGACGGCATCGGCCTGAACAACCCGGACAACCAGTCGAATATCTTTGCGGCACTGGCTTCCCCCGTCATGGGCCCGCTGGCCATCCTGATGTCCCTGGCCGTGCTCTCCGGCACCGCGTCGTCCCTGCAGTCCACCATGGCCTCACCCGCCCGCAGCCTGCTGGCGATGGGCCACTACGGGGCGCTGCCGCCGCGCTTCGCATCCGTCAGCAAGCGGTTTGGGTCCCCCGGTTTCGCAACGGTGATTGCCGGTGTGATCTCCGGCGGCTTCTACGCCGTCATGAAGGTGGTCAGCGAGAACGTCCTCAATGACACCATCATGGCCCTGGGCCTGATGATCTGCTTCTACTACGGCCTCACTGCCTTCGCCTGCACCTGGTACTTCCGGCACAGCCTGTTCTCCAGCGTCCGCAACTTCTTCATGCGGCTGCTGTTCCCGGTCCTGGGCGGCCTGGTCCTCACCGTGGTCTTCTTCCAGACCGCCGTGGACAGCTGGGCACCGGAATTCGGCAGCGGCTCGGAGGTCTTCGGCGTGGGCCTGGTGTTCATTCTGGGGATCGGCATCCTCGCCCTCGGCGTCGTGATCATGCTGGTCGCCGCGAAACTGCATCCGGGCTTCTTCCGGGGCGAGACCATCCGGAAGGACACCCCCGCCCTGGTGGTTCCGGAGTAGCCTCCCAGCAAGGACCCGCCGGCCCGGGTGAGCTCGGAGCCGGCGGGTTTTTGCGTGCGTCCGTGTCCCGCATAGCTGCCAGGCATGTTGAGGAACATCTCCCCGTGCTAGATTCACGCTGTCTGCATTTCCGCGGGCTCTAGCGCAGCCTGTTCCGGGCGCGGCAATTTGGGGGAAATTTTTATGCTGCTATTCGACCGCGTCCGGTCTCTATCAATTCCGTTGTTCCTCGTTGTGGTCATGATGCTTTCCCTGACACCGCTTGCCCCCGCCTCCGCCGCGCCGGATATGACGACGGCGGTCAGTGCAGCGTCCGCCGCGCCGTTGACGACCGCCCCCGTGCCGACGGTCACGGGCACAAGAAAGGTCGGCTACACCCTGACCGCRGTCCCGGGCACGTGGGGTCCGGCWCCCGTCAYYCTGAMGTACCAGTGGAAGGCGAACGGCGTCGTCATCATTGGCGCGACCRCCGCCACCTACAAACTGGCCGCGGCGCAGGCCGGCAAGGCCCTCACCGTCACCGTCACCGGAACCAAGACCGGCTACACCACCGCCGCGAAGACCTCGGCCGGCACAGCGGCTGTCACGCCCGCGGGACCCGGCGTCGACGTGTCCTGGCCGCAGTGCGGCAAACCCCTGCCCAAGGGCCAGAGCTTCGCGATCATCGGCGTGAACAACGGCCTGGCAAACAACACCAACTCGTGCCTGACCACCCAGCTGTCCTGGGCCGCCACGTCCACCGGCGGGACCGGGCAGCCCCTCGTGGCCCTGTACGTAAATACCGGGAACCCCGGGACGGCCGGCTCCTGGTGGCCCACCAGCAACACCTATGCCGGGAAGACCGTGGCCAACCCGTACGGCACGTGCACCAAGGGCTCGGTCGGCTCGGCGTGCTCCTATATGTACGGTTACGCCAAGGCCTACGACGACGCCAACATCCGCGGGGTCAAGAACCCGGCCTCCTACACCTGGTGGTTGGACGTCGAGACCGAAAACTCCTGGTCAACGAACCAGGCCGCCAACAGAGCTGATCTGGAGGGCATGGCCGCCTACTTTGCCAGCATCGGCGCCAAAACCGGGCTCTACTCAACCGGCTATCAATGGGCACAAATCATCGGCACGGTGCCCTCGACGAGCAGCCTTTACGCCCAGCGAAGCTGGCTCGCCGGCGGGAGCTCCCTCCAAAACGCCAGCAGCATGTGTTCGGCAGCGCCGCTGACAGGCGGCGGGAAAGTCACCATGGCCCAGTACATCTCGGGCGGCTTCGACTACAACAAGTCCTGCATCTGAGTTCCAGCCTCCGCTGAGTAATCCGGATTCAGTAGTCCGGATAGAGCTCCTCGGACGCTGTAACTGGATTGAGGGGCTCGGCAATCAATGCAGGGTCACCGAGTGCCGCTTCCGCGAGCGCTTCGCACGTCGAGAAGCGGACATCGCCTCGTTCCAGCGCAGTTTCGATAACGGTCCGCAGCGCCTCCAGCCGTCCTGCCCGCCCGGTGAGGAACGGGTGGCAAGTGAGCATGAAAAGAGCACCATGACGTCGCATTGCGTCGATCTCATGAATCCACATGTCCGCCACGACAAGTGGCGACTGGATGATTTCACCGATCTTGGGTTCCGGAAGGAAGGCATACTGCTCCCAGTCATCCAGACTCCAATGTGGGGGGAGCTCCGCAACTGTGCCTGCGGGGGTTTCGATGAGATAGGGGACGTCCGCATCCATCAGGCTGGAATCGTATTTCAGCCCGTATTCAGCCACCAGGGACGGTGTCTGCCACGAGGGCTCCCACAATGCGGCGCGGTGCCCCTTTGGAGAAATGCCGAAACGCCCAAGTGCAGCAAGCGCCAGATCGAAGTCGGCGCGTTCGTCGTCGAAACTCATGTTCACCGCGGTGCGGTGAGTGTGTGAGTGGTGCGCGATCTCATGACCCGACTCCAGGACCTGTTCCACCATGCGGGGATATCGCTCCGCGGTTACGCCTGGAATGAAGAATGTCGCCGGCTGCTGCACATCCTTCAACATCTGGAGAATCCGGGGAACACCCACCTTGGGTCCGAACGCCTGGTGAGTCATCGCCATCGCATTGTCGGCGTAGCGCCGGCCGGCGGCCAGGACGGGGGACTCGGCGTCGACGTCGAAGGTCAACGCGGCAACGCAGGCCGCCCCCTGCCTCCAGCCGCTTTTATCGATTGTCATGTTCGTCCCTCTTAGAAGAAATGAGTCAGAAGAAAGGGGTCAGAAGTCGTGGGTGGAGAGCCAGTCGGCGTAGTCGCCGAGGGCCCGCTGCAGCGGCCAGACCGATTCGTAGCCGAGATCCGCGGCGGCGGAAGCGATGCTGAAGTGGCCCTGTAAATCCAGGGTTGGATCCGTCCCGGGCCCGATCTCCACGGTGGCGTCCGGGAATGCGATTCGAACTTCTTTGACGACGTCGCTGAGTGTCCAGTACTCGCTGCCGGAGATGTTGTAGGCCAGGGGCCTGGCCGAGGCCGTTTCTGGTGCCTGGACTGCCGCCAGGACGGCAAGGGCGACGTCGCGGACGTAGACAAGGTTGTAGCGGTGGTCGGCCCCGTGGTCCTGTGAGAATGAACCATCGCGGACTACGCCGCGCATAATGTCCCTCATGACTTCATCCATGCGGTTTCCGGGTCCGTAAACCTGGCCGATGCGCAGGGAGATGACGTCGACTCCATACCTGTCGCCGTAGACCTGTCCGAGCCATTCCCCGGTAACCTTCGTCACGGCGTAAGGCGTCGTCGGATTTACTGGCTCCGATTCGAGAACCACCGCTGCTGAGGTCTTTCCGTACACGCACTCGGAAGAGAAGTTGATGATCCGTTTGACGCCGTGGAGTCGTGCCGCCTCGAAAACCGCCACCGTTCCCTCGACGTTGGCAGCAAACGTAGCCAGGGGAAAGCTCAGGGAATAGGTCGGGTGGGATATGGCGGCGGTATGGACGATGGTGTCGACGTCGTGCTCCTTGAATACTTCGAGGAGACGAGGGATATCGAACAGTTCACCCTGGACGGAAACGACGTCGGGGCGTGGCGCCTCGATGAAGTCCCGGTTGTAGCTGACTGTTTGATGACCGGCGTCGGCGAGTTCGTTGACGATGTGCCGTCCGGTGAATCCGGCACCACCTGTGACCAGAACAGAGCTCATGTGATTTGCCTTTCAGTAGGTGCGTTGGATGTGGGATTCAATGCCCAAGCGGGAACGTCGTGGTTCGACCACCATCGACAACAAGGTTGGTTCCCGTGACATAGGAGGATTCAGGACCCAACAGCCACAGGGCCGCCGCTGCAATCTCCTCAGGCAGGGCGAACCGGCCAAGCGGTACGGACACTTCGTCCCGGGCGCGTTCTGCTTCGTTCGCGAACTCGGCCGCAAGCATCGGGGTATCTGTCGTGCCCGGCGACAGTGCGTTGACCCGGACGCCGGCCGGTGCGAGTTCGGCGGCCAGTGACCGCATCATCGACAGGACGCCGCCTTTGGTCGCGGTGTATGCGGTGTAGCCTGCCTGGCCGACGAGTGACAGCTCACTGGCAGTGCAGACCAGCGATCCACCGCCGTTGGCCGAGAGCGTTCGCGCCGCTGCCCTGGCGAAGTGGAAAGTGCCGGTCAAGTTCACCCGGATCAGTCTCTGCCACAGCTCGTCCGATGTTTCGGCGATGGGCGCAACACTGGAGATTCCTGCGGCGTTGAAGGCCCCGCTCAGGGGCCCGAGTTCCGCTTCCGCCCGGGCGAAGGCGCCATCGACCTGTTGGGACTCAGATACGTCGGCTTCGATGAAGATCACAGCGCCCGAGAGTTGGCGTCGTGCGTCTTCAAGCAGACGGTCCGGGAGACCAACCGCTGCAACCTTTGCCCCTTGCGCCAGAAGGGCGCGGGTGGTCGCGAGGCCGATGCCGGAGCTGGCTCCGGTGACAAGGTAGGCCTTGTCCTGAAAATGGCTCATGTCTTCTCTTCCCCTCTTCCCCGTTGGTTCTGGCAAGGCCGGCAGAGTGCCCCCGGTCACGATTCGGGGCATACGCCGGATTTGCCGATTTGACCCAGATGGCTGATTTAGCCAACGAGCGCACGAGTGTGGTCGTTAAGGAACATGCCGCGGGGGTCGAACTCCCGGCGTATCTGGATGAAGGTGTCAAGCTCCGGGTAGAGACGCTCCAATCGGCTCCTCGTCATGAAATGGATCTTTCCCCAGTGCGCGCGGGGCTCGAATTCCTGCAGCACCGCATCCGCATCCCGGAAGAAGGGCCAGTAGTCGGTCCCAGGTTCGGTGGTCAGGGTGATGACGGTGGTGTCGCGTCCTTGGAACTGGGACATGTAGCCTTCGTCGGCTTTCACCCAGCGGACCTCAACGGGGTACTTCTGGTCGGAATGCTTGGTGCGGATCAGATCCTGGACGGCCTGGACGGCCGCCAGGCCGTGTTCGCTGGGAACGAAGTACTCGAGTTCATGGAACGGTGTGGTGAATCCGCCCGGGTAGATGCGGTATGACCGGTCCAGCCGGGCACCTTCCGTGCGGGAAATTTCTCGCTCGTCCTGGACCTGGGCGACGTTGTACCGCTTGGTGTAGCTGCGGTTTGCCATGCTCTGGCCCGGCGAACCGGGCAGGTCCAGGAGCTCACAGGAATCGTCGTCCGGGCACCAGAGGAACGAGTAGTGCCGGTTCCCGTCGATGTCGGCCTGCCAGGTTGCTGCGGTCTCCGCCCACGTGGGATAGGTAATCTCCTCCTGCAGGTAATAGCGGTCCTCGACCGCCAGTTCGACCTCCAGGAAGATTCCGAGTGTCCCCAAGGCGACCTGGGCGGCCCTGAGTTCGCGGAGTTGCCCTTCGCCGATTTCGACGATTTCGCCGTAACCGTTGATCAGCCGGACCCAGCGCAATGCTGATGAGAAGCTGCCCAGGTTCTTTCCGGAGCCGTGGGTGCTGGTCGCGAGTGCCCCGGCGATCTGCTGCTTGTCGATGTCGCCCTGGTTGCCCAGTGCCAGCCCCTGCTCCCACAGCGGATCGCCAAAGGCGTTGATGGTGGTGCCGGCCAGGGCCCTCGCGCGGCGCCCCATGAGGTCGGTTCCGGTGATGGCCGAGAGTGCGGACATATCCATCAGGACCCCGCCCGTCTGGACAAGCGGTGAGGACGAATGCCCTGAGCCGACTGCACGTACGGGGAGGCCTTCGCGGATGGCGAACCGGACGGCGTCGAGCGCCTCCTGTTCGTTCCGCGGCCGGACGGTGAAGGCCGGCGTGGCGCTCTGGTTGCCGCCCCAGTTGGTCCAGGTTACGTCTGTCCCGAACGGAGCGGACGGGGTTGCGGCCCGCGCCGACGACGCGGAGTGGGGATGATTCGTGGTGGTCATTGCTGGGCTCCGATGCTGGTCTAAACGCTCATGCGCCGTGGTTGATCATGACGTGCTTGGTCCGGGAGTAATCGTCCAAGGCATACAGCGAGAGGTCGCGGCCGTAGCCGGATCCCTTGAATCCGCCCCACGGAACCTCGCAGGCCAACACCAGGTGTGAATTGACCCAGACGGTGCCGAAATCGAGCTGCTTCGGAACCCTGAGCGAGAGGCTCGAATCCCGGGTCCATACCGAGGCGGAAAGCCCGTAGGGACTCTCGTTGGCCCGGGTGATGGCCTCTTCAGTGGAGCTGAAGGACTCGACGGTGACGACTGGGCCAAAGATTTCGTGGGTAGCAATATGCGCCCCGGCCGGGACGTTGCTGATTACGGTGGGTTCAATGAAGTAGCCGGTGCCTTCCAAGGCCGAGCCGCCGATGGCCACCTGCAGGCCCGCAGCTTTTGCCTCGGCAAGGGCTTCCTTCACGCGTTCGAAGTGCGGGCGCGAAATCATGGGACCGATTTCCACGTCTTCCCCTGCGCCCGGAGCGCCGACGACGAGCGTGCTGACTTCGCGTACCAGGTGTTCGGTGAACTCCTCGGCCACGGACTCGTGCACGAGCACACGGCAGGCGGCGCCGCAGTCCTGGCCGGCATTCCAGAAGCCGGCGTTTCGCACGCCGGCGGCGGCCGCGCGGAGGTCGGCGTCGGCGAAGACAACAACCGGGGCCTTGCCGCCGAGTTCCAGATGGACGCGCTTGACAGACCTGGCCGCGGTCTCCGCGACTGCCTGTCCGCTGACGACGCTCCCCGTCAGCGCAATGAGCGCCACATCAGGGTGTTCGGAGAGTCGCTGCCCGACGGTTCGGCCTTTACCCGTCACGACGTTGAGGATGCCATCGGGGATGCGTCCGGCGACAAGTTCTGCCAGCTTCAGCGTCGAGAGCGGCGTCTGTTCCGAGGGTTTGAGGACGATGCTGTTTCCGGCGGCGAGGATGGGCGCGATCTTCCAGGCAGCCATCAGCAGCGGGTAGTTCCAAGGGGTGATGACGCCGACGACGCCGACGGGTTCCCTGAGGATGACCGAGGTGTGTCCGGTGGCGTAGTCGCCGCCTGCCATGGACGTCAGCGTGCGGGAAGCTCCGGCCATGAACCGGAAGGTGTCGATGGTGCTGGAGACATCGTCCTCCGCGACGGTCCGCGGTTTGCCGGTGTTGGCGGACTCGATGATTTCGAACGCCTCCCGGTTGGCTTCAATGATGTTGGCGATCAGGGACAGCACCTCGGAGCGTTCCTTCGGTGTCGTGGCGCCCCAGGACTTCTGGGCCGCCACGGCGGCCTCAACCGCAACGTCCACATCCGCGGCCGTGCCGGCCTGAACCGATGCGATGACCTGCTCTGTGGTGGGATCTACGACGTCGATCAGCTGAGTCGAGGAGCCGGGAACAAACGCTCCAGCGATGAAGTGCCCCGCCGGAGGCAAAACTGGTGGCAAGAGTCCGGCGCTGCTTTGCTCCGTTGCGGAGCGTCGGACTGTGAACTGCTCGGTGTCAGTGAGTGTCATGATATTTCGCCTTTGTTTTCTGCGCCGATCGCGGCGCCGGGAGTTTGGTGTGGGGGTGGGCGGTATGTGCCCGGGGTGCGCCGGTCTCGGCGTCGGGAGTTTGTGTTGGGGGCGGGCGGTATGCCCGCGGTGGGCGGTGCACGCCCGGGGGGGGCGTTACGCCCGCGGCGCTTCAATCAGGTCAGTTGCGAAGGCAGGCGACTGAAAGGGGGCTGCTTCCGCGCTCTTCCGGAACACCCGCGCCGCAAAGTAGTACAGGGGTGCAACGACCACCAGGCCAACAATCCAGGAGACGTCCACGCCGTTCATCGCTGCGGCAATGGGGCCTGTGAACATCGCTGTTGCCGAGAACGGAACCTGGATCAGTGCGCCGGCAACATAGGCTCCGATCGCAACCCAGTTGAACGTTCCGTACACCCCGCCGTCGCGCTTGAAGAAGTCTTCAACCCGGTAGTCGCCGTGACGCAGGAGGTAGTAGTCGACCAGGTTGATGGCCGTCCAGGGAACCAGGACGTACATCAGGAAGGAGAGGAAGTTCGTGTAGAAGAAGATGAAATTGTCGCGGGCGAACAGTGCGATCGAGAGGGCGAGGGTGAAGAGGAGGATGGCCGCAATGGTCCGGGTCTTGGCGTGGGGCAACCAGGTCGGCCTGAACGTCTGCCCAATAGTGAGCGTGCACAGGACCCCGCAGTAGAGGTTCATGGCGTTCGACGCCGCAACGCCGAGGCAGAAAATTCCGATGATCACCATGGTCCATGGACCTAGCATGGCTCCCAGGCTCCCGACTATTTCGACGCTGCTGCCATCGCTGATCAGTGTCAGGGCAAGCGTTCCCACCAAGGCACCCAACACCATCGGGAAGAGTGTTCCCAGGACGCAGCCCGAGTAGGATGCCCAGAACGCCGGGCCCGAGCCGGTGCCCTGCGGCATGTAGCGGGAGTAGTCCGAAACATAGGGAGCGTAGGCGAGCTGCCAGAGGGCGGAGACGGAGATGGTGGCCATGAAGCCAACCCAGTTGAAGTTTCCCTGGTCCAGGAAGCTGGCCGGCAATCCGTGGACGGCCAAGATCCAGATGAAGGCCAGCACCAGCGCCAGACCGGCCACGATGCTCAAGATGCGTGCATAGGCGTGGATGAGCCGGTAGCCGAAGATGGTGGCAACGACGCTCAAGACGCCAATGATAATGATGCCTGCGTCAACACTGATGCCCGGGCTGACCGCGGCCAGTGCCTGACCGCCAAAGACGAGGTTCGCCGCAAAAAACCCGACGTACATGACCACCACGATGACAACGATCAGCAGCGCCCCGTACGAACCGAATTGGCCGCGGGTCTGAATCATCTGCGCCACGCCCAGCTGCGGACCTTGGGCCGAATGCAGTGCCATGAAGATGCCACCGACAAGGTTTCCAATGATGATTCCGACGATGGCGGGCACAAAGCTGAGCCCGAACACCGTGGTCGCGAGTCCCCCGGTCACGATGGTCATGATCATGATGTTGGACCCGAACCAGATGGTGAAAAGGTCCCGTGCTTTGCCGTGGCGTTCGTCGGCGGGGATGGGCTGAATCGTCTTGTCTTCGAGCCGGGGCACCTCGGCCGCGACGGCTTGAGTGGGGTGCGTGCTCATGATGCGTTCCTGGAGTTCATGGGAACCTCTTTGTTCTGTCCCGGCACTTCGTCGGGCACGGGATCTGATGTATCAATCATTCGTGACTTTTGTCACAGTGGAAATCCGGCGATTGAATAGACGCCGTAAACCTGTTCGTACATATGTACAAAGCAGGCGCGATGCCCAGCCCTTTGTGGCTCAAACGGTGGCGGCTTGCAGCTCTTGGGCGACGTTGGCGGAGGCCTTGCTGCGGTTCACCATCAGGGCGAGGAGGTCGAAGACGAGGGTCGCCGCGGCAAGTGTGGTGATGTCTGCGTGGTCGTAGGCCGGAGCGACCTCGACGACGTCTGCGCCCACGATGTTGATGCCGTCCAGTCCGCGGAGCAGGGCCAGCAGTTCGCGGGAGTGGAGCCCGCCCATCTCGGGAGTGCCGGTGCCCGGCGCGTAGGACGGGTCGAGGACATCGATGTCGATGGAGACATAGACAGGGGTGTCGCCCAGCCGCTCTTTGACGCGCTGGATCGCGGCCGGAACCCCGATGACGTCCAGATCCGAGCAGCGGATGATCTGGAAGCCGAACTCGTGGTCGCGGAGGAAGTCGTTGCGGTCATAAACCGGGCCGCGGATGCCCACGTGCATCGACTTGTCTTCGACGAGAAGGCCCTCTTCGAAGGCCCGGCGGAAGATGGTTCCGTGCGTGACCGGCTGGTCGAAATAGGTGTCCCACGTGTCCAGGTGTGCGTCGAAGTGGAGCAGGGCCACCGGACCGTGGACCTTGTTCAGCGCCCGTAGCATCGGGAGCGCGATGGTGTGGTCGCCGCCGATAGAGATGAGCCTCTTGCCGGAGCCGGCGTCGCCGAGGAGCGGGAGGGCCTGCTCCTCGATCTCGCGGACTGCACGGCCGATGTCGTAGGGGGTGCAGGCGATGTCACCCGCGTCAACAACCTGGGCTTCGTACACAGGCTCGACGTCGAGCTCCGGGTGGTAGCCGGGGCGCAGGAGCCGCGACGCTTCACGGACAGCGGCCGGACCGAAGCGGGCGCCCGGGCGGAAGGAGGTACCGCCGTCGAACGGGACACCGACAATCGCAATGTCATAGTCCGGCACGCGGTCGATCTGAGGAAGCCGGGCAAAGGTTCCCAGGCCCGCGTAGCGAGGGACTTTTGTTGCGTCGACGGGGCCGATTGGCTTGTGCGTGGTCATGACAGGGGTCCTCCAGTTGCTTGGGTTCAGCCGGCCTGGCAGATGTCCTTCTCTGAGCTGAGCTTCTGCGCCGGTTGAGGTCTATGCCTTAACTATTAGTGATCGGCGTCACGCGGTACATGCGCCGATTGACTACAAATAACCGAGGGGCTTATACATGTGTATAAGCGGCTTGGGGATGGCCTCCGGACATACGAACAGGAATCACACATGGCGATCACCGTGGCCGAACTGCTGGCCGAACCCCAGCTGGGCCTGACCCTGCTGGCGGGCTCCGCGGGCCTGGGCAACCGGGTCACCTGGGCCCACACCTCCGACCTCCCGCGCTTGTGGGAATGGATCACCGGCGGCGAGCTCATGATGACCAACGGGCTCTCCATTCCCGCGGATCCCGACGGGCAGGTTGAGCTGGCCGAGGCACTGGTCAACGCAGGTGCCAGTGCCCTGGCGATCGGCGAGCAGATGCATGCCCCTGAGCTCCAGCCCCAGTTCCTCGAAGCCTGTGACCGCCTGCCGTTGCCGGTCATCAACATCCCCTACCCGCTGCCGTTCATCGCCATCGCACGTTCGGTCGCGGAGTCTTCACTGCTTGAGGAGTCCCGCAGACTGCGTCAGACGGCCCGCATCTATGACTTGCTGCGGCTGGCGGGGCCATCTGAGAACCAGTGGCTAAGCCTGATCCTGGGCATCGAAGCTGAACTCGACGCCAACCTCTTCGTGGTTGATCGACGCTGCCTGCATGCCTGGCATCCGGGAGGCCAGTCGCTGCCGCCGGACCTCAGGCAGCAGCTTGAACCGCTGACCAGCAAGTCGCCGGTCGCCAGCAAGAAGTTCCAGTGGCACCGTTTGGGGGACGGCCACCTCCTCATGATGGATATTCCGACTCACGCCAATGCGCTTCTGGTGGTGCTGCCGAAATCCGAACCACTCCCGGATGCGGTGGTGCTGCTCCATGCGGCCACAGTCCTTGGACTGGAGCTGTCGCGGACGGTACTGTCCCTCGAGAACCAGCGCCGGCTGGGTGCGGAGTTCCTTTTGCAGGCCTTCGACGGGCGCCTGGGCATCGCCGACATTGAAAGCCGGCTCCCTGAGTTCGGGATTTCGACACGGGAATTCCTCATCATCTCGATGTCGAGCGAGGACGGCGAGAGTCTGGCCGGGATCCACGTTGATCTTTGGCGACACGGGTATCCGACGGCGTGCCAGCGCAGGTTCAATACACTGCACTTGGCTGTCGCCTCAGACTGCACCGACGATCTTCTGCGGCATGCCGCCCCCCTGGACGTGAGGATCGGGATCAGCCGGCCTTCCGCGGCCGCTGGAACGCAGAGAGCTTTGCAGGAATCGATGTGGGCGCTTGGGACGGCATCGAGCACCGGCGAGCGGTTGGTCCGCTACGCCGAGGGACCCTCGTGGCTGGGGCTCACCAGCTTTGAGGAAGGGAACGCACTGGTCCAGCGGCTGCTCGGACCCATTTTCGAATACGAACAGGGAGAAAACGGGGACCTCATCCTGACGCTGAAGACGTTCCTTGACATGCAACGGTCCTGGCAGAAAACGGCGGCGGCCCTGTTCGCGCATCGGCAGACCATCATCTACCGCATCCGGAAAATCAGTGAGCTGACAGGCCTTGATATGACCGAAACCTCCACGCTGGCGCAACTCTGGTTTGCCCTGCAGATCCATGAAGCCATGGACCTCCAGGGCAATCCGCGGCGTCTGCCGACGGCTGAGGTCAGCACTCCACGACGTTGACGGCGAGGCCGCCCATGGCGGTTTCCTTGTATTTGGAGSWCATGTCCTTGCCGGTTTCGCGCATGGTCACGATGACTTCGTCGAGGGAGACCCGGTGGGTGCCGTCGCCCCAGAGCGCCATTTTGGCGGCGTTGATGGCCTTCGCGGCGGCGATCGCGTTGCGTTCGATGCACGGGACCTGCACGAGCCCGCCGATCGGATCGCAGGTCAGGCCCAGGTTGTGTTCCATCGCGATTTCCGCGGCGTTCTCCACCTGCTGGGGCGTGCCGCCCATGACTTCGGCCAGGCCGGCGGCGGCCATCGAGGACGCCGAGCCCACCTCGCCCTGGCAGCCGACCTCCGCCCCGGAAATCGAGGCCTGCTCCTTGTACAGCACCCCGATGGCGCCGGCGGTCAGCAGGAACCTGACGATCGTGTCGTCGCGGTCGGCCTGGGTGGCCTTATCCATGCCGGGGGCGAAGTGCAGGGCGTAGTAGAGCACGGCCGGGATGATCCCGGCGGCGCCGTTGGTGGGGGCGGTGACGACGCGGCCGCCGGAGGCGTTTTCCTCGTTCACGGCCAGCGCGATCAGGTTGACCCACTCCTGCCAGTACTTCGGATCCCGGTACTCGGGGTCCTGGCCGAGGGTTTCCTTCATGAGGCGCTTGTGCCAGTCCGGGGCCCGGCGGCGGACCTTGAGCCCGCCGGGCAGCAGCCCTTCGCGCTTGAGGCTGACCTCGACGCAGCCTTCCATCACCGAGTAAATGTGCAGCAACCCGTCCCGGATCTCCGCCTCGGTCCGGGAGGCGCGCTCGTTGACGAACATGATCTGCCCGATCGAGAGGCCCTTGGACTGGCAGCGGCCCAGCAGTTCCGCGGCCGTGCGGAACGGCAGCGGCAGTTCCTTCTTCGACTCGTCGAGCTCCTTCAGGGCCGCGTCCTCCTCGCCCTCGCGGACAATGAAGCCGCCGCCCACGGAGAAGAACGTCGCCTTGTGCAGGACTTCGCCGCCGGCGTCGGAGACCGTGAACGTCATGCCGTTGGTGTGCCGGGGCAGGATGGTCAGCGGCCGCAGGACCATGTCCTGCACCCCATACGGCAGTGGCACGGAACCAGCCAGCTGCAGGGTGCCGGTCTCGGCGATCGCGGCCAGCCGACCCTCCACTTCCTCGGGCAGGATCTGCTCGGGGTGGAAGCCCTCCAGGCCCAGCAGGATCGCGGTCATGGTGCCGTGCCCGTGCCCGGTGGCGGCGAGGGAGCCGTACAGGTCCACCCGCAGCGACGCCACCTTCTCCAGGTCCCCGGACGTTTTGAGCTCCTCGGCGAAGACCGCGGCGGCCCGCATCGGTCCCACCGTGTGGGAACTGGACGGCCCTATGCCGATGGAAAAGAGATCGAAGACTCCAACAGCCATTGTCGGTTCCTAACTAGGTATGGGCTCGGGGACAGAGGTGAACAGGGGCCCCTTCGGGTCCGGTCTCCGGCAGCATGCGTCTAAGGGAGCGTCACGTCCGCTCAGCGGGCGTCTTCGCGACCGAGCATGCAGAGGAGGCCGGACCCACGGGCCCGCCAAGCTCAACCGGCGAGGTCGGACACGCCCGGGTAGAGCGGGTGGGCGGCGGCGAGGGCCTGAACCCGGGTGCGCAGACCGGAGAGGTCCGCGCCGGCGTCGGCGATCAAAGCCTCAGCGATGATATCGGCAACCTCGGCGAAGGCCGSCTCGCCAAAACCGCGGGTCGCCARCGCCGGGGTGCCGATCCGCAGCCCGGAGGTGACCATCGGCGGRCGCGGATCGAACGGGACGGCGTTGCGGTTGACGGTGATGTCGATTTCCGCGAGCCGGTCCTCGGCCTGCTGACCGTTGAGCTCGCAGTCGCGCAGGTCCACGAGGACCAGGTGCACGTCGGTGCCGCCGGAGATCACGTTGATCCCCTGCGCGGTCACGTCGTCCTGGACCAGCCGCTCGGCAAGGATCCGGGCACCGGCCAGCACACGCTCCTGGCGTTCCCTGAACTCTTCGGACGCGGCGATCTTGAAGGCCACGGCCTTGCCGGCGATGACGTGCTCCAGCGGGCCGCCCTGCTGCCCGGGGAACACCGCCGAGTTGATCTTCTTGGCGATCTCGGCGTCGTTGGAGAGGATGATGCCGCCGCGCGGACCCGCGAGGGTCTTGTGCGTCGTGGAGGTCGTGACGTGCGCGTGCGRGACCGGGGACGGGTGCAGCCCGGCCGCGACGAGCCCGGCGAAGTGCGCCATGTCCACCATCAGATACGCGCCCACCGAGTCGGCGATCCGGCGGAACTCGGCGAAGTCCAGCCGGCGGGCGTACGCGGACCAGCCGGCCACGATCAGCGCCGGCTTGTGCTCCTGGGCCAGGCGCTCGACCTCGGCCATGTCGATCCGGTGGTCCTCTTCACGGACCTGGTACGGGACGACGTTGTACAGCCGGCCGGAGAAGTTGATCTTCATCCCGTGGGTCAGGTGCCCGCCGTGCGCCAGGTTCAGCCCCATGATGGTGTCCCCGGGCCGGATCAGGGCGTGCATCACCGAAGCGTTCGCCTGCGCRCCSGARTGCGGCTGCACGTTCGCGTACCCGGCRCCGAACAGGGCCTTGACCCGGTCGATCGCGAGCTGCTCGAYCACGTCAACATGCTCGCAGCCGCCGTAGTAACGCTTGCCCGGGTAGCCCTCGGCGTACTTGTTCGTCAGCACCGAACCCTGCGCCTGCATCACAGCCCTCGCGGTGTGGTTCTCCGAGGCGATCATCTCCAAACCGTCACGCTGCCGGCTGAGTTCGGCGTCGATCTTCGCGGCGATCTCCGGATCCAGCACGGACAGGTCCGCGTCCAGACTCCGGGAAACGACCTGCTCAAACGCCAGCGTCTGTGTGCCCGCGGCCGCCGTTGCGCCGCTCACAGTTCGCCRCCGTTCTTGGACGCGTACTCCTGCGCCGAGAGCAGCGGGCCTTCTTCAGCGACCGCCACCTTGAAGAGCCAGCCGGCGCCGTACGGATCGCTGTTGATCAGGGAGGGGTCATCGACGACGGCAGGGTTGATTTCGGTGACCTCGCCCGTCACCGGCGCGTACAGGTCCGAGACCGACTTGGTCGACTCAACCTCGCCGCAGGTCTCCCCCGCAGTCACCGTCGACCCGAYCTCGGGCAGGTCCACGTASACGATGTCGCCCAGCGCGTCGGCGGCGACAGCGGAAATGCCAATGCCCGCGGGCCCGGCGCCATCTGAAGCAACCCACTCGTGCTCAGCCGAATACTTCAGTTCAGCAACTACTTTGCTCATCTCAAATCCTTCTTTCTTCTCGTTCGTAAAACTTGTTTACCCCGGCCCGGAAGGGCCAACGGCGACCCGAGGGGACTTACTTTTGGCGCTTGTAGAACGGCAGCGCGACGACTTCGAACGGTTCCGTCTTGCCGCGGAGTTCGACGTCGACGATCGTGCCAGGTTCTGAGTTCTCGACGTCGACATATGCCAGGGCGACCGGGTAACCGAGCGTCGGGCTCGGCTGGCCCGAGGTCACCTCACCGATGAGCGTTCCGTTCTTGAGGACGGAGTAATGGGCCCGGGCTGCCCTGCGCCCCGTGCCCTTGAGTCCCACAAGCTTTTGGCCGATGGACGATCCGACGCCGGCAGCCTTGATCGCCGTCAGCGCCTCCTTGCCCACAAAGTCGCTTTCCTTGGTGAGCGAGACAACGGGGCCCAGTCCGGCGGCGTAGGCGTTGACGTAGCGGGAGAGCTCGTTGCCGTAGAGTGGCATGCCGGCCTCGAGACGGAGGGAGTCGCGGGACGCGAGGCCGGCGGGAATGAGGCCGTATTCTTCGCCCGCTTCAAGCAAGGCTTCCCATAGACCTGCCGCATCCTCGTTCGGGATGTAGATCTCGAAGCCGTCCTCGCCGGTGTAGCCGGTGCGGGCGAGAAGCAGATCCTGTCCCTTGATCTGGACCTCGACCGCGGCGTAGTACTTCAGGTCGGTGACCAGGACATGCTGCTCGGTTGGGACAAGGGTCAGCAGAATGGCTTCTGCGTTGGGGCCCTGGACGGCGATCAGCGAGGTCTCCGCAGAGGCGTCCTGGACGGTGACGTCGAATCCGCCGTCCTTTCCGGAACCGGCCCGCTCAGCGAGGGCCGCGGCGACTACCTTGGCGTTGCCCGCATTGGGGACCACGAGGTACCTGTCCTCAGCGCGACGGTAGGTGATGAGGTCGTCGATGATGCCGCCGTCGGTGTTGCAGATCAGCGAGTACTTGGCCTTGCCAACGGCGATCGCCGACAGCTTCCCGACCAGGGCGTAGTCGAGGAACCCGGCCGCGTCCGGACCGCTGACCCAGACTTCGCCCATGTGGGAGAGGTCGAACAGGCCCGCGGCGTTGCGGACAGCGTGGTGCTCTGCGAGTTCAGATTCGTATTTGAGGGGCATCTGCCAGCCGCCGAAGTCCGTGAAGAAGGCGCCGGCTTTTTTGTGCTGCTCGTAAAGAGCGGTGTAATTCTCAGTCATTGAGTCAGTCCTTAGTTTTCGAACGCTGCTGTGTTGTCCTCGAACGATGCTGTGCTTTGCTCGAACGATTCGAGGGATGGGCACGAGCAGATCAGGTTGCGGTCCCCGGCCGCGCCGTCGATCCGTCCGACCGGCGGGAAGTACTTGTCCTGCTTCAGCTGGAGGACCGGAAACGCCCCCTGCTCACGCGGGTACGCGCGGTCCCAATGAGAGCTAACGACGGCGGCAGCCGTGTGGGGTGCGTTGCGCAACGGCGAGTTCTCCACCGTGAAGTCGCCGTTGACGACCTGGTCGATTTCCTGGCGGATGGTGATCATCGCCTCGATGAAGCGGTCAGTCTCCGCAAGGTCCTCGGATTCGGTGGGCTCCACCATGAGGGTGCCCGCCACCGGGAAGGACAGCGTGGGTGCGTGGAAGCCGTAGTCGATCAGGCGCTTGGCCACGTCCTCGGCCGTGACTCCTGAGCGGGCGGTCAGTTCACGCAAATCCAGGATGCACTCGTGGGCCACCAGGCCACCCGCGCCCATATAGAGCACCGGGAAGTGCTCATCCAGCCGGGACGCAACATAGTTGGCTGCGAGCAGCGCGGACTTGGTCGCCTCGGTGAGGCCCCGGCCCCCCATGAGCTTCACGTACGCCCAGGAGATCGGCAGCACACCTGCCGAGCCGTAGCGGGAGGCGGAGATCGGGGTGCCGTCGGCGCCGTTGGCCGGATCAGCCGCGTTGCCGGGCATGAACGGTGCCAGGTGGGCCTTGGCCGCGACCGGGCCGACGCCCGGTCCGCCGCCGCCGTGCGGGATGCAGAAGGTCTTGTGCAGGTTCAGGTGCGAGACGTCGCCGCCCGC
>NZ_JBFTZW010000038.1:0-29637 GCF_056406555.1 Arthrobacter sp. P1_B4 | reverse complement strand
CGTCGCGCGGGGGCTGGCCGCCCTGGATGGAGGCGAAGTCGACGAAATGCCCGGAATCCTTGAAGACCTTCCAGGGATGTGCAGCCTCGGCCACGTTGTAGCCGGTCTTCTCTCCGGTATCGCCGATCTCGGAAACGCTGGTCAGTACCATGAGGATTTTCTTCATGAAGTGCTCCTTTCGTCCACCATCCACCCTACGCCCAGCCCATTCGGGCCCTCCCTCCCCGCTGTCTCTTGCCTGCCGGCAGGCCTGCCTGGCTCTTGACCATTGAGGCAACGCCCTAGAGCCTTGGGGCATGAGAACTCGATACCACTTGGGCCTCGCAGCCGCTGCAGGGTTGGCGCTGCTGTGCGGGTGCGCGATGCAGGGGGATCCGGCAAGTGGGACCCCGGCCAAGCCAACAACGATGGCCGCCTCAGGCTCGCCGTACAGTCTCTACACACACAGCGGCATCCATGAAGCGCTCGTGCAGGGCGCCTATTTCGTCGCAGACGAGGCGCTGGACGACGGCCACGGCAACCCGCCTGAAGGCTGGATGAACCCCTACCAGCCCGGCGCCATCACAGTGACCGGCCCAAAGGCCATCTTCCGCGATGACGCCGGCCACACGGTGACCTTCCATGCCCGCCCCGGCGCCACAGGTTTCCTCACCACCTGCTCCTAAAACGCAGGCACCGGCCCCCGAAGCCAAAACGGACTAGTCGTCGCAGTTCTGCAGGACCCAGTTCTGAGCGCGCCAGATGACGTTGTAGAGGTTGTAGGGTCCGTCGGGCGCTGCCAGCCGTTCACAGCTCCCCGTCGAGGTGCTCCATCTCCAGGCACGCGTCCTCGTAGGAAACGTCGCCGTTCCGGAAGGCCTGCTCGAGTTCCTTGGCCCTGCGCCGTGACTGGGCCGTGCTCAGGGTTCCCGTGAGGCCAGCCTCCAGATAGTCGAGCCTGGAGTGCGTGGGCTGCTGGTCGCGAGCGTGGTCCCTTGCGGGAACGTGCCGGCGGATTGTCGCGCGGAACCAGGCGCCAGGGTGCATTAGGCGATGCGCATAGGCTCTGGGGTCGACTAGGTACATGCTTCCATGGTTCAACTCCCTGCTGAGAAGACCATGAGTTTCCTCTGAGTGATCGGGGCAAACGACTTTCCGGGACCATCACCGCCAACCAGGAGGCCCCGTTTCCCTCGCGCTGGCAGGGAAGCGGGTCCCGGTCTCCCGCCTTCTACCCGCGAACGATCACCACGTCCAGGGTGCGCGGGCCGTGGACGCCTTCGACGCGTTCGAGTTCGATGTCGCTGGTGGCGCTGGGGCCGCTGATCCAGGTCTGCGGGCGGGTGCCGTCGAGCCTGCGGAGGGCCTCCGGCAGGATGGCGGTAATTTCCCCGGCCCGGACGATGCAGATGTGCCGGTCCGGAACGAGGCTGATGACCCGGCGCCCCTGGTCCGGTGCGGCATCGAGGATGATGGTGCCGGTTTCGGCGACGGCGACGGCGCTGCCGGTGACGACGGCGTCGATCCCGTCGAGTTCCTCGACGCTGAGCCGCTGCCCAGGGGCGTCAGTGACGCGGCGGCCGGAGCCGCCGTCGTGAGCGTCCGCCTCCGCAAACAGGGACTCCGCGAGGCCGTGCGGCACGGCGTAGCGGCCGGTGCCCTCGAGGAGGGCGGCGAGCCGTTGCGGCACCGCGGCGGCTTCCTCGATGAAGACGTTCGCCTTGTAGTCTAGGAGCCGGTCCGTCAGCAGTTCGATGAGCTCCTCCCCGCCCAGCCCGGAGGAGCGCCGGTAGTCGCGGGGCACCTCCGGTACCGCCGGGGCGTCCCGGAGGGCGGAGCGGATCCGGTCGAGTATGTCTGCGCGCGCGTTCACGGGTTCTCCTCTGTTCCGGCTGATCCTGGGCCGGGGGCGTCGGTGCCGGCAGCGTCGGTGCCGGCAGCCGGGGCTGCATCGGGTCTGGCGGCCCGGTGTTCCTTGTTCCACCATTGACGGAAAGACTGCCCCGGCGGTGCGGGGATGTCCCGGCTCTGGGTCCAGCCGGCGGCGATGCCGGGCAGTTTGGTGATCTTCCGGTCCGGCCCAGCGGCAAGCCGGCCCAGGGGCAACGCCTTCTCCACGAGGCCCAGGTTCTTTCCGGAGGACAGCGCCCAGGAGGCCGCCTTCATGCCGACGTCCATCTGRCTCGGCATCGCCCTTTTCCTGCGGTTCTTGCCGCGTTTGCTGTCCACGTCCTCGCCCCGCAGGTGCACCAGGATGTCCGGGATGTTGATCTTCACCGGGCAGGCGTCGTAGCAGGCTCCACACAGGGACGAAGCGTATGGCAGCGAGTTGTTCTCCTCCGCCGTGATCCCGGTCAGCAGCGGGGACAGGATCGCGCCGATCGGTCCAGGGTAGGTGGATCCGTAAGCGTGCCCGCCGGTGCGTTCGTAGACGGGGCAGACGTTCATGCAGGCGCTGCAGCGGATGCAGTGCAGCGCGGAGCGGCCCATCTCGTCGGCCAGGGCGGCGCTGCGCCCGTTGTCCAGCAGGACGAGGTGGACGTTCTGCGGGCCGTCGTCGGGCGTGACGCCGGTCCACAGCGAGGTGTAGGGGTTCATCCGCTCGCCGGTGGATGACCGCGGGAGCAGCTGCATGAACACTTCGAGGTCCTCCCAGCCCGGCAGCAGTTTTTCGACGCCCATGACGGTGATGAGCGTTTCCGGCAGCGTCAGGCACATGCGCCCGTTGCCTTCGGATTCGACGACGGCGAGGGTCCCGGAGTCTGCGAGGGCGAAGTTCGCGCCGGACACGGCCACCTTGGCGCTGAGGAACTTGCGGCGCAGGTGTGCCCGGGCGGCCGCGGCGAGGCGGGCCGGCTCGTTGGTGAGCTCCGGATCCACCCCCTCCATTTCGCGCAGGAAGATGTCCCGGACCTGGCTGCGGTTCTTGTGGATGGCCGGGACCAGGATGTGGCTGGGCTTGTCGTGGTCCAGTTGGACGATGAGCTCGGCGAGGTCGGTCTCGTAAGCCGCGATGCCCTGTTCTTCGAGGTATTCGTTGAGGCCGATTTCCTGCGTGGCCATGGACTTGACCTTGACCACCTCGGTGGCGCCCTGGTCCCGGATGAGGGCGGCGACAATGCTGTTGGCTTCGCCGGCGTCCCGGGCCCAGTGGATGGTCCCCCCACGGGCGGTGAAGTTCGCCTCGAACTCTTCGAGCAGTTCCGGTAGCCGGGTCATGACGGATTCCTTGATCGCCCGGCCCGCCTCGCGCAGCTCCTCCCAGTCGGGGAGTTCGGACACGACGGCCAGCCGCTTGTCCCGGATGGTCCGGGTGGCGTGGCCGAGGTTGGCCCGCAGCTGGGGGTTGCCGAGCTCGCGGCGGGCGGCTTTCGGGAAGGGCTCGTGTTCGTGCAGGTTGCCGATGCCGAAGACCGGCAGGGACGGCATCCCCAGGAATGTGCCGCTCATCGTGCGGTCCTTCCGGTGGTGAGGCGGACGTCGCCGGAGACGGCGGCGGGATTCTCGAGGGTGCTGGCCAGGATCTCGGCGAAGTGCATCGTGGTGACGCCGGTGCCCTGCCGGGACAGTCCGCCACCGATGTGCATCAAGCAGGACGCGTCGCCGCCGGCGCAAAGGTCGGCGCCCGTGCCGCAGATGTTGGCGGTCTTGTCCGCCAGCATCGCCGAGGACACGTCCGCGTTCTTCATCGAGAAGGTGCCGCCGAAGCCGCAGCACTGGTCGGCCTCGGGCAGTTCGGCCAGTTCGATGCCGCCAACCGAGCGCAGCAAGTCCAGTTGGCGGTCGCCGAGCCGGAGCAGGCGCATGCCGTGGCAGCTGGGGTGGTAGGTGATCCGGTGCGGGAAGTACGAGCCCAGCTGCGCCGCTGCGTCGGTGACGCCCAAGACATCCACCAGGAGCTGGGAGAGCTCGTAGGTTTTGGCTCCGACGGCGGCGGCCCGGGCTTCCAGCCCGGCGTCCCCGCAGCGGCGGGCGACCATGGGGTGCTGGTGCTTCACGGAGGCGACGCAGGAGCCGGACGGTGCGACGGCGACGTCGTACTCATCGTCTTCGAAGGCCTTCACATGGTTGGCGACGACGGGCAGCGCCTCCTTGAGGTAGCCGCTGTTGACGTGCATCTGCCCGCAGCAGGCCTGGCCGGCCGGAAAGATGACCTCGTGGCCGAGGCGTTCGAGGATGGACACCGTGGCGCGGGCCGTGGCTGGGTACATGGCGTCCACGATGCATGTGGCGAAAAGCGCGATCCTCACTGGGCACCTCCGCTGCGGACGACGCTCTGGTGTGCGGCCCGGGCTGAGGGCACGTACTCCGCCGGGTGCTGGGAGGCACGCACCACCGCGCGCAACTCCCCCAACCCGCCGCTGAGCACGCCTGCGGCGCGGGCCTGGACCAGGACGTTGCCCAGGGCCGTGGCTTCCACGGGTCCGGCGATCACGCGTTTGCCGGTGGCGTCGGCGGTGAGCTGGCACAAAAGCCGGTTCTGGGATCCGCCGCCCACAATGTGTACGACGCCGGCCTGGACGTCGGCGAGCCGTTCGGCGTCGGCGATGGTCCGGGCGTAGCCGGCGGCGAGGCTGTCCAGGATGCACCGCACGATGTGCGCGGGATGCTCCGGCAAGACAGCGCCGGTGTTCCGGACCGCGGCCCGGATCCGTTCGGGCATGTTGTCCGGGGCGATGAAACAGGGGTCGTCGGCGTTGATGACCGGGCCGCCGGGCGGAAGAGTCGCGGCCGCGTCGAGCAGTTCCTCGAGCCCCGGCCGGTAGCCTTCGGCGGCCCAGGTGCGCTGGCATTCGCTGAGCAGCCAGAGGCCGCCGACGTTGCGCAGGTAGCGGATGGTGCCGTCCACGCCGCGTTCGTTGGTGAAGTTCGCGGTCCGGCTGGCCTCGGTCAGGACCGGGTGGGACAGTTCGACGCCGACCAGTGACCACGTGCCGGAGGAGACGTACGCGAAATTCTCGTTAGCAGCTCCGGCGCCAGCGCCTCCGGCGTCCGCCGGGACGGCGGCGACGGCCGAGGCGGTGTCGTGCGAGCCGACGGCTACCACCGCGGTGGTTTCGGGAAGTCCCAGGCGTGCCGCGATGTCCTTGGCGAGGGTGCCGACGGTCTCGCCGGGCTGGATCAGCGGCGGGAACAGGTTCGTGGGGAGGTCCAGGGCGGTGAGGAACTCCGTGGCCCACTCCCCCGCGACGGCGTCGAAGAGCCCGGTGGTGGAGGCGTTGGTGGCCTCGGTGCGGCGCTGGCCGGTGAGCAGGAACCCGATGAGGTCCGGGATGAGCAGCGCCTGAAGCCCCTCCAGCGCCGGCTCCGTGGCGAGCTGGTAGATCGTGTTGAACGGCAGGAACTGCAGCCCGGTGGTGGCGTAGAGCCGGGCCGGATCGAGTCTTTTGTGGACCCGGGAGATGGCGGCACGGGACCGGTCGTCGCGGTAGCTGAACGGCGCCGCGACCAGGTCACCGGCGTCGTTGACCAGCCCGTAGTCCACGGCCCAGGTGTCGATCCCGATGCTGGCGATGCTCTCGCCGCGGGCCGCGGCCGCCGTGGCGGCGGCCGCGAGCCCGGCGAGGACCTCGGCGAACAGCGCGTCGAAGTCCCAGCGGAGGCCGCCGTCGAGCTCCTTGACCCCGTTGGGGAACCGGCGCACGGTCTCCAGCTCGGCCCTCGCCCCACCGGGACTGCCCGCGACCCGGCCCAGGATGACCCGGCCCGAGGACGCACCGATGTCGATCGCGGCAAAAGCACTGCCGGCAACGACATTCCCGGCGAACGGGTCGCCGCCGGGCGCGGTATCCGCTGGCGGCGCAGTGTTCAGCGCAGGAAGGCTCATCGCAGGAAGGCCGCGGCCACGCCGGCGTCCACGGGGATGTGGAGCCCCGTGGTGTGGGAGAGCTCGCTGCCTGTGAGCACGGCGGCGGCGTTGGCCACGTTTTCGGGCAGCACTTCGCGCTTGAGCAGGGTGCGCTGGGCGTAGTACTTGCCCAGTTCCTCTTCCTGCACGCCGTAGACGGCGGCGCGCTTGGCGCCCCAGCCGCCGGCGAAGATCCCGGAGCCGCGGACCACGCCGTCGGGGTTGATGCCGTTGACCCGGATCCCGTACTCGCCCAGTTCCGCGGCGAGGAGCCTGACCTGGTGGGCCTGGTCTGCCTTGGTGGCGGAGTAGGCGATGTTGTTCGGGCCGGCGAACACGGAGTTCTTGGAGGAGATGTAGATGATGTCCCCGCCCATCTCCTGGCCGATCATCACCTGTGCGGCCGCCTTGGCCACCAGGAACGAGCCCTTGGCCATGACGTTGTGCTGGAGGTCCCAGTCCTTTTCAGTGGTTTCCAGCAGCGGCTTGGAGATGGAGAGCCCGGCGTTGTTGACCACCAGGTCCAGTCCGCCGAAGGCCAGGACGGCTTCCTGGATGGCGGCGGCGATCTGGGCTTCGTCGGTGACGTCGGCCTGGACCCCGATCGCGACGTCGGCGCCGCCGAGTTCCGCGGCCACGGCCCGGGCGTTGTCCAGGTTCAGGTCCGCGATGACCACGCACGCGCCGTCGGCGGCGAAGCGGGTGGCGATCGCCTTGCCGATGCCCGACGCCGCCCCGGTCACCAGGGCGATCCGGCCGGCATGGGATTTCGGCTTGGGCATCCGGGCCAGTTTGGCCTCTTCCAGGGCCCAGTATTCGATCCGGAACTTCTCGGCTTCCTCGATCGGGGCATAGGTGGAGACGGCTTCGGCGCCGCGCATGACGTTGATGGCGTTGAGGTAGAACTCCCCCGCCACCCGGGCGGTCTGCTTGTTCGCGCCGAAGGAGAACATGCCCACGCCGGGCACCAGCACAATCGCCGGGTCCGCGCCGCGCAGGGCGGGGCTGTCCGGGGTTGCGTGCCGGTCGTAGTACCCCTGGTAGTCCTCGCGGTAGGCGGCGTGGAGTTCCTTCAGCCGGGCCACGGAGTCCTCGACCGGGGCGTCGGCGGGCAGGTCCAGGACCAGCGGCTTGACCTTGGTGCGCAGGAAGTGGTCCGGGCAGGACGTGCCCAGGGCCCCGAGCCGCGGGTGTTCGGCGCTTTCCAGGAACGCCAGGACGGCGGGGTCGTCGCTGAAGTGCCCCAGTTGCGGCTTGTCGGTGGAGGCGAGTCCGCGGATCACGGGGGCCAGGGCGGCGGCCTTCGCGCGGCGCTCGGTTTCCGGGAGGGCGGCGTAGCCGGCCAGCTTGGGACCGAACGGTTCGTTCTTGCCGTGGTCCTTGATGTACTGCTCGGCCTGTTCGATGATCCATAGCGAGTTGGCTTCGGCTTCCTCGCTGGTGGCGCCCCAGGCGGTGATGCCGTGGCCGCCCAGGATGGTGCCGACCGCGTGCGGGTTCGCGTCCTTGATCGCGGCGATGTCCAGGCCCAGCTGGAACCCGGGGCGCCGCCACGGCACCCACGCCACCTTCTCGCCGAAGATCTCCTTGGTCAGGGCCTCGCCGTCGGCGGCCGTGGCGATGGCGATGCCGGAGTCCGGGTGCAGGTGGTCCACGTGGGCAGCATCGACCAGGCCATGCATGGCGGTATCGATCGACGGCGCGGCACCGCCCTTGCCGTGCAGGCAGTAATCGAACGCGGCGACCATTTCGTCTTCACGCTCGACGCCGGGGTACACGTTCCTGAGCGCCTGCAGCCGGTCCAGCCGCAGCACGGCAAGGCCCTCGGCCTTCAGCGTGCCCAGGTCACCGCCGGAACCCTTGACCCACAGGAGCTCGACGTCGTCGCCGGTCACGGGGTCCTTTTCGGTGCCCTTGGCGGAGGTGTTGCCGCCGGCGAAGTTGGTGTTCCGCTTGTCGGCGCCGAGGCGGTTGGAACGGGAGATCAGTTCTTCAACAGTCTTATTGGTCATTATTTAAGCGCCCCATCCGGCCTGGTGGCCGCCGACGCGGTCCTCGTTGATCTTCTTCTGGTAACCGCTGGCCTTGAAGGCGGCCATCGGGTCCGCGGGCAGGCCGCGGGATTCACGCCACCGCGCCAGCGCGGGGCGGACATCGGTGTAAAAGGCATCGTTGAAGATGCCGTTGGCGGCCAGGACGTCGCCGCTGCGCTGGGCCTCGGCGAGGGCGTCGGTGTCGATCAGCAGGGCGCGGGCGGTCATTTCCTGGACATTGAGTACGGACCGGATCTGGCCCGGGATCTTTTCCTCCAGGTTGTGGCACTGGTCCAGCATCAGGGCGACGGCTGAATTCTCTCCTGCGGACTTGCCGAATCCGCCGCCGCGGATGACCTCGTGCATGATCCGGAAGAGCTGGAAGGGATCCGCCGCACCGACGATCAGGTCATCGTCCGCGTAGAAGCGGGAGTTGAAGTCGAAGGAGCCGAGCTTGCCCAGGCGCAGCAGCTGCATGACGATGAACTCGATGTTGGTGCCGGGGGCGTGGTGGCCGGTGTCGAGGCAGACGAAGGCTTTCTCGCCCAGGGCCAGGGTCTGGGCGTAGGAGGTACCCCAGTCCGGAACGTCGGTGTGGTAGAAAGCCGGCTCGAAGAACTTGTACTCCAGCACCAGGCGCTGCTCGTCGCCCAGGGCCGCGTAGATTTCCTGCAGCGACTCGGCCAGGCGGTCCTGCCGGCCGCGCATGTCGTCCTGGCCCGGGTAGTTTGTGCCGTCCGCGAGCCAGATCTTCAGATCCCGCGAGCCCGTGGCGTTCATGATCTCCAGGCACTCGAGGTGGTGGTCGATCGCGCGGCGGCGGACCGCAGGGTTCGAGGAGGTCAGGGAACCAAACTTGTACTCGTCGTSCTGGAAGGTGTTGGAGTTAATGGTGCCGAGTCCCACGCCGAGCTCCGCCGCGAACTCCTTCAGGGCCGCGTAATCATCCACCTTGTCCCAGGGGATGTGCAGCGCCACGGTGGGCGCGAGTCCGGTGAGTTCGTGGACCTTCGCGGCGTCGGCCAGCTTCTCGTGGACCGTGCGCGGGGTGCCGGGAGTGCCGAACACCTTGAAGCGGGTGCCGGAGTTGCCGTAGGCCCAGGACGGGACCTCGATGGCGAGTTCCCCGAGGCGGCCCAGGGCCGTTTCTGTGGTGTTCATGGTTGTTCCTTCTGCGGTTGGTGGTTGTCCCCGGCGGCGTTGGCCGCGGACAACTGGTCCTCGAGATTGAAGATTTCGGTGAGCTGGAGGAAGCCTTGGTCCGGCGCTCCGGCGAGGTCGTCGAAGAAGCCGGCCATCTCGGCCTGCCAGCGGGCGTTGACGTCAGTGGCTGCCATCCGGGCCTGGGCTTCGGTCAGGCTGTCCGTTTCGAAGTAGCCGATCAGGAGCCCATCGGGCCGGAGGAAGAGTGAGTAGTTGTTCCAGCCCGAGGCCTTGAGGGCCCGGAGCATCTCTGGCCAGACGGCGGCGTGCCGGCGGGTGTATTCCCCGATCAGCGCGGGCTTGACCTGGAGCTGGAAGCAGACGCGTTGCGTGCTCATGAGAGCACCACGTGGCGGTGTTCGATGCCCAGCAGGGATGCGGCGGCCTTGATGTCGGCGGCGCGGTGGCCGACGCACAGGGCCCAGTGGTGGCCGATTCCGGTCTGGCTCCAGACGTCCACCCAGAGCCCGGGATCCCCGCCGAAGTCCACCCGGGAGGTCGTGTTGCCGATCTGCAGGAGCGGGCCGGGAACCACCTCGCCCTCGGAGGTGACGAACACGTAGCTTCCGTCCGGGTCCTGGCCGAGGCCGAAGGTGGTGACGGGACCGTGGCGAACATCGAATTCGACCGAGACGCCCCAGCCGCGTTTGCCGTGGTAGATGCCGAGCCCGCGCAGGAGCGGGTCCTGGGCGGACACGGCCAGGTGGGCCGGACCGTCGTGTCCCATTTCGACCACGTTGTCGAGGAAGTTCAGGGCCTGGATCTCGGTAAATGATCCCCCGGCGCCGATCGCCTGGGCCGCCAGCATGGCGATGGAGGTCCGCAGCTCGAACTCGCCGGCCATCGGGATGCCCCGGGCCGTCAGGATGGAGGAGCCCAGGATCATCCCGGCGCCGAGCCGTTCGTGCTGTTCGCCGGCCAGTCCGCGGTGATAGTAGGCCACGGAGTCCAGGTCAAAGTCCTCCACAAGGCGGTCCAGGCCGACGGACACCTTCGCGCCCCACGCGAAGTCGTCGTCGTTCACGGAGTCATCCACAACGAAAAGTTCGCGGGCGAGCCCGAGCCGTTCGGTCACCTCCGCCTCCGTGACGGCGTTGACCCGTTCGCGGAGGTCATCGAATTCCAGCACCTCCACGTGGGAGCCGAAGGTGGTGGACACGGTGGTGAGGTCGGTGGCGACATCGAGCATGCCCGGATAGAGGTGGCCCATGAGTCCGTGCCGGGCATTGCGGAGCCGGGCGCGGACGCCGGCGGCGTGCACCCACGCGGTGATCCGCTCCCAGGCGGACTCCTGCTTGAGGTGCCCCGAGACTGAGCGGAAGTCGATTCCGGCCCGGCGGAAGACGTTGGCGACCTCCGGCACCGGGCACTGGCCGCAGTAGGCCAGCCACTTGCCGGTGTCAAAGTTGGCGTGGTCCATCGCTTCGGTTGGCTGCAGGTCGATCACCAGGACGGGGGTTTTCGCGCGCTGGGCGATGGGCAGGACCATGGAGGACGTCAGGTACGTGGTGAGGAAGATGACGATGAGGTCGCAGTCGGCGACGCGGAGTTTTTCGCCGGCCGCGGCGGCTTCCTGCGCGTCGGAGATGAAGCCGGTGTCGATGACGTCGGCGTCGAGTTCCTGGAAGCGGCCGGTGACGTAGCGGACGGACTCCCGCAGCTGCGGCAGCAGTTCCGGGAACTGGGGCCAGTACGCGCCGAGGCCGCCGGAGACCAGCCCGATGCGGGTGGGGCGGCGCCGATGCGGTTGCAGCAGCCGGTCTGCCGGTTGTTTCTGGTTCATGTGGGGGCCTTCCGGCATGAAAAAGGGGAACTGGGGCTCCGGAACGTGGTTTCCGGGCACGGCTGTGGAGCAGGCGCCGTGGGCCCGGTGCTGTGGCACCGGTGAAGCGGAACGGAGTGAAGTGGTGAGGTGCCGGGCGGGCTGTCGGCGGCCCGCCCGGCCGCTCGGGATGGGTCAGGTAAGGATTAGAAGTTGTACTTGTCGATGTTCTCGGCGTTGAAGACCGTCGGCGGGCCGACGATCACCAGGCCGCCCTTTTCGACCTTGCGTTCGCCCAGTTCGCCGGCGGTGAAGGTATCCCCTTCGGCGCCGGTGATCTTGCCGTCCTTGAGGGCCTTGCCGGCGAACGCCGCAACGTAGCCGAGCTGTGCCGGATCCCAGAGGGCGAACTCCTTGACGGTGCCGTCCTTCACGAAGGGCCGCATTTCATTCGGCAGTCCGAGCCCGGTGAGGGCAACCTTGCCCTTGTAGGCGGACGTTGAGAGGTACCGGGCGGTAGCGGCGATGCCCACTGTGGTGGGCGAGATGATGCCCTTCAGGTTCGGGTGGGCCTGCATGAGGCCCTGGGCTTCCTGGAAGGACTTGGTGTCGTTGTCATCGCCGTAGACCTTGGCCACAAGCTTGATGTCCTTGTACGCGGGGTTGGAGGCGAGCTCCTCCTCCATGTACTTAATCCACTCGTTCTGGTTGGTGGCGTTGGCGGTGGCGGACAGGATGGCGATCTCGCCGCTGCCGCCGATCTGCTCGGAAATCAGCTTGGTCTGGATCAAGGCAACGTCCTTGGCGACGACCTGGCTGATGAAGATGTCGCGGCAGTCGGGATTGGTATCCGAGTCGAACGCGACGATCTTGGCGCCGGCGGAACGGGCTTCGCCGAGGGCCGTGCAGACGGCGTCGGGGTCATTGGCGGCAATCGCGATGACGTTCGTGCCGGCCTGAGTCTCGGCGTTGATGAACGAAACCTGGCTGGAGGCGGAGGCTTCCAGCGGTCCGACGACCTGCGAGGAAGCGAATCCTGCCTCGGTGGCGCCCTTCTTGCCGCCGCCCAGAACAACGTCCGTGTACGGGTTGTTCAGCTGCTTGGGGATGAAGGTGATCTTCTGGTCCCCGCCGCCTGCCGAGGGGCTGCTGGTATCGGTCGAGGATGCAGAGCCGCTGTTGCAGGCTGTCAGCGCCAGTGCGGCCACGGCGGTGATGGCCACCATGCTTCCCAGTCGGCCGGTCCGGCCCTTGTTCTTGCGGTTCAACATCATTGTTCTTCCCTTTTCCTTCGTGCGGTCGGTACAGCCGGTCCCAGACGGGCGCGGTTTGTTGTGGTGGGCAGATTTCAGGTGGCCTTGCGGGTGAAACTTCGGCGGACGCGGCGGGTGTGCCGCCATTGCCTGATGGCGGAGCCGATGCTCGGCGCCACCACTGAGAGGATCAGCAGCAGTCCGGTCACCGTGATGAGGACGACGTCGGACACCCGGGCCAGGCGGAGGGCGTAGTTGAGCGTGCCGATCAGCAGGACGCCGGCGATGACGCCGGGGATGGAGCCCTTGCCGCCGAAGATCGACACGCCGCCGAGCAGGACGGCGGCGATGACGGCCAGTTCCAGGCCGGAGGCGTTGTCGCTGCGGGCGCTTGTGTAGCGCAGCGTCCAGTAGATGCCGGCGAGAGCCGAAACGGCGCCGGACCCGACGTAGAGCCAGAACTTGCTGCGGGCGACGTTGATCCCGACGAAGCTGGCGGCTTCCTTGCTGTAGCCCATCGCATAGAGGCCGCGTCCGAACGGTGTGAAGTGCAGCAGCACGCCGAAGAAGACCATCACCACGACGACGCCGATCATCACCGTGGGGATGCCGGTGCCGCCGATTTTGGAGGTGAAGAAGGCGGTCAGCGCCTTGGGGAAGTTGGCCACGGCGTTGTCGCCGATGATGACCAGGGCCAGGCCGCGGAACAACGCCAGGGTGCCGATGGTGACCGCCAGGGAGGGCAGTCCGAGGACCGCGATCAGGAAGCCGTTGAACATGCCGGCGGCAATTCCTGCCAGCAGGCTGATTGCCAGGGCCAGCCAGATGTCCGTCCCGCCGGCCCAGAGGACGCCCATCAGGGCGCTGGTCAGGCCGGCGGTGCTGGCCACGGACAAGTCGATTTCGCCCGTGATGATGATCAGTGTCATCGGCATGGCAATCAGCAGGACCGGGATGACGTCCAGGAGCAGGAAGCCGGTGGTGACCGGCGAGGCGAAGCGCGGGATGGCGATGGCGGCGTAGATCAGGAAAGCAATCAGGGCGTAGATGGTGAAGGCGTCACGGCCCATCAGGATCCGCGCGGCACCGGTCCGGCCCTTCGGTTCGCTGGCCAGTGGCTTGGTGTTGTCAGCCACGGGAGCCGGCGCCGTGCTGGTGGTGGACGTGGTTTCAGACATTGCGAGCCTCGCTAATCCGCAGTTTCTTGGCTGTGCGCAGGCTGGCCACGCGGTCGATGATGATGGCGGTGAGGATCAGCACGCCGACGATCGCCTGCTGCCAGAATTTGTCCACCCGCAGGGCGGTCAGGGAGCTGGTGATGGTGGTCAGGAGGACGGCGCCGAGCGCGGCCCCGGTCACCGATCCGCTGCCGCCGAAGATGGCCACACCACCGACGACGGCGGCCGCCACCACGGTCAGTTCCATCCCGGTGCCGGTGGTGGCGCCGACGGAGTTGAAGCGGCTGGCGTAAAGCACCCCGGCCAGGCCGGCGAGCGCGCCGTTGGCCAGGAACGCGAGGAAAACGCGCTTGGAGACCTTGATGCCGAACGCGGTGGCCGCGTCCGGGTCCGAGCCGATGGCGTACAGGTCACGGCCCGGGCGGGTGCCGGACATGTAGATGGCGACGGCGATCACGACGACGATGGCCAGCAGCGTGATGACGGGGAACCCCAGAAAGGTGTTCACCGAGAGGGCGCCGAACTCCTCCGGACGGTCGCCGGCGAAGTACTGCTTGCCGCCGGCCCAGGCGTTGTTCAGGCCGCGGTACACGTAGAGCGTCCCGAGGGTGATGACCAGGGCGGGCACTTTGGCCAGGGTGACCAGGGCGCCGTTGACGGCGCCCAGCAGCGCCCCGAAGGCCATGCCGATCACAAAGACTGCGATGATCGGCACGTCGGGCATGGCCGAGAAGAGGGAGCCGGTGCCGAAGGCGACCAGCCCCAGCATGGAGCCGACGGAAAGGTCGATGTTCCTGGTGATGATCAGCAGGGTCTGCCCCACCGCCAGAATCATGATGATCGTGGCGTTGAGCAGCAGGTCCTTCACGCCCTGCGCGGTGAGGAACAGCGGGTTGATCAGGTAGGTGATGAGTACCAGCAGTGCCAGCGCGATCAGCACGGGGAGTTCGCGCATCCGCAGCAGCGAGGCGACGGCGCCCCGGGCGCCGGCGTCGGGTGCCGGCGTCGTTGCGTTCTTGTGGTCCAGAGCTGAGCTCACAGGGTTCCTCCTGCGGAAGACGTGGCGGCGTGCATGACCGATTCGGGGTTCGCATCGGCACGGTCGAGTTCGGCGGTGATCCGGCCTTCGCGCATGACCAGGACGCGGTCCGCCATGCCGAGGACCTCGGGCAGTTCGGAGGAGATCATCAGGATCGCGATCCCGCGCCCGGCGAGGTCCGAAATGAGCCGGTGGACCTCGCTCTTGGTGCCGACGTCGATGCCGCGGGTGGGCTCGTCGATGATCAGCAGCCGCGGGTCCGTGGCCAGCCACTTGGCGAGCACCACCTTTTGCTGGTTGCCGCCGGAGAGCGTGGAGACGGCGTACTCCTGCGAGCCGGTCTTGACCTGGAGCCGTTTGCTCCATTCCTGGGCCGCGCGCCGCTCGGCGCCCCCGTTAATCAGGCCCGCCGTCGTGTACTTGTTGCGCAGCGTGAGCGTGACGTTCCGGGCCACGGACAGGTCCATCACGAGGCCCTGCTTGCGGCGGTCCTCCGGCACGAAGCCCATGCCGGCGGTGATGGCCACCTGGGGATTCCGCGGCCTGAGCTTGCGTCCGTCGAAGGTAATATCGCCGGCGTCGTAGGGGTCGATGCCGAATACGGCACGGGCCACCTCGGTGCGGCCGGCGCCGACGAGGCCGGCCAAGGCAACAATTTCCCCGGCGCGGACCTCGAAGCTGATATCGCGGAACACCCCGGCGCGGCTGAGGCCGTCCACTTTCAGGACCACGTCGCCGATCTCGGCCGGGGTCTTGGGGAACAGGGCGCCAATGTCGCGGCCCACCATCTCGCGAACGATCTGCTCGACGGTGACGTCGGCCGTGCGGTGGGTGGAGATATACCGGCCGTCCCGCATCACGGTGATGCGGTCGCACAGGTCAAAGACCTCGTCGAAACGGTGCGAAATGAAGAGGATGCCGGTCCCGCGGTCCCGGAGGCTCCGGGCCACGGAGAACAGCCGTTCGACCTCGACGCCGCTGAGGGCTGCCGTGGGCTCGTCCATTACCAGGACTTTGGCGTCCAGCGAAATGGCCTTGGCGATTTCAATGATTTGCTGGTCCGCGATGGACAGGCCTTCGGCGATGCGGGTCGGGTCGATCGGAACGCCAAGCCGCTCGAACAGCTTGCGCGCCTCCCTGACCATGGTCGCTTTGCTGATGAGCCCGAAGCGGCCCTTGGGCTGGCGGCCGATGAAAATGTTCTCCGCGACACTCAGGTCCGGGAAGAGCGTGGGTTCCTGATAGATGACCGAGATTCCGGCGTCCTTGCTCTCGGCAACATTGCGGAACTGGACGCTCTGGCCTGCCACCTGGAAGTCGCCGGAATCGGGGTGGTGCAGGCCTGCGAGGATTTTCACCAGCGTGGACTTGCCGGCGCCGTTCTCGCCGACGAGTGCGTGGATTTCGCCAGCCTCGATGTGGATGGTGCCGTCGGCCAGGGCGACCACCGGGCCAAAGGTCTTGGCTGCGTGGGAGAGCGAGAGAACCGGAACCTGCTCCCCCTCAGCGGGGCCGGACCGGGAACTGTGTGTCTGCTGCATAAAATTGACCGCACCTTTGGGGCTTAGTGAACACTGCAATGAATCGTTTCATAACGAGTTGTGATTTGAATCATAAGGTCTTCGAATCAACACGTCAACTGACCTCAGGGATTCGAGACGCCGCTTTTGATTCGTTTCAATGAAAGGGTTCAAAGTGGACCCCGGGCGGGTATCCTGAAGTGACTATTTTGCGTACGCGCCGCCTAGCCCCAAAGGCTGCGGCGTCCACCTTCAGGAGCACAGGAAATGGTTTCAGCGAGCGTCAAGGACGTCGCGGCACTGGCCGGCGTCTCGGTGGGGACGGTCTCCAATGTGCTGAACCGGCCGCAGAAGGTTTCCGCGGAAGTTACCCTGAGGGTCCAGTCCGCCATCGACAAGCTCGGCTTCGTCCGGAACGACGCCGCGCGCCAGTTGCGCGCGGGCATGAGCCACAGCATCGGCCTGGTGGTCCTGGATGCTGCGAACCCCTTCTTCTCGGATCTGGCCCGGGGCGCGGAGGACCGCGCCGCCGCGGAGAACTTCACCGTCCTCGTCGGCAACAGCAACGAGGACGAGGGCCGGGAATCCGCGTATCTGGACCTCTTTGAGCAGCAGCGCGTGCGGGGCGTGCTGCTGTCCCCGGTAGGAAATGTGATCCCCCGGTTGGAGCAGCTCCGGCGCCGGGGCATCCCGACAGTGCTCGTGGACAGGCAGACAGAGAACACGAGCTTCTCCTCGGTGGCCGTGGACGACCTGGCGGGCGGGGAGATGGCTGCGGCCCACCTGTTGTCGCTGGGCAGGCGGCGCATCGCGTTTATCGGCGGCCCGGCAAGCATCCGGCAGGTGGCGGACCGTTTGGCAGGGGCGCGGAAGGCCATCGACGCYGTGGCGGGTGCAACGCTCGAGGTCATCGCCACGGAATCTCTGACCGTGCTTTCGGGCAGGGCGGCCGGCGAGTCCATCCGGTCCCGGCCCGAAGCCGAACGCCCGGATGCGATCTTTGCAGCCAACGACCTGCTTGCCGTGGGTGCCCTGCAGGGCCTGATGCTCATGGGCGGCGTCAAAGTGCCGCAGGAGATCGCCCTGATCGGCTACGACGACATAGAGTTCGCCGCCGCCGCCGTCGTGCCGCTGTCCTCCATCCGGCAGCCCAGCGCCCTCATCGGCTCCACCGCACTGGAACTGTTGCTCCGGGAGGCGGCATCGGAGGACGGCTTTGCACCCACCCAGGTGGTCTTTCCGCCCGAATTGATAGTGAGGGCATCCACGCAGGGCTGAAAGGAGGCTCCGATGGGCAGCACAGATTATGAGTTCCGGACCGTCTGGCGCGTGGCGGGCACGCCGGAGGAGGTCGCGGCGGTCTTGGGCGACGCCACGGCCCTGCCCCGGTGGTGGCCTTCCGTCTATCTCAGCATCGAGCCCGTGGCCGGCGGACCGGAGCCCGGGCCCGGCATTCCGCGCCCCACGCGCCTGTACACGAAGGGCTGGCTGCCCTATACGCTCCGCTGGACCCTCACGGTTACGGAGCCCGTCACGGCCCGCGGCTTCGCCCTCACCGCGGCAGGCGATCTGAACGGCACCGGCCGCTGGACCTTTGAAGAGGATGGGCCGGAAACGGTCATCACCTACGACTGGCGCGTCAGCGCCGCCAAGCCCCTGCTGCGGCGGCTGAGCTGGCTGCTGAAGCCGGCCTTCGCCGCCAACCACCGCTGGGCGATGGCCCGTGGCCAGGAGAGCCTCGCCCTGGAACTGCGCCGGCGCCGCGCGGCAGCGGGGGGCACCTCGGGGCGCACGGCGGCCGCGGCAGCGGCTGTCCCGCCGCCCCCTCCGCCCACCTTTGCCTGGCTGACCCGCCGCCGCGCAGCCCGCACGGACACGTAGACGGCCGCCTAGCGCCCGGAGTTCTACCGGGGGCTCCGGCCCTGGACTTCCGTCCCTGGACTTGTGCACAACAGTAAGACAGTGTCTCATTCACTTGACCATTGAGGCGGAAGGCCATTCCACGGTTAGCTGGGTCACATCCTCGTTTCCCCGTGACCGTTCAGGACTCCTCATGACCTTGCAGAAAAACCGGCCTTCCGGCAGCGCCGCCCATTGGGACGACGTCGAGATCGGCGACGCCGTCCACCTCCACCGCGGCGGCCGCCTTGAGCACGCGGGCCTGGTCGACAACCGCACGCCCGACGGCGATGTCGTATGGGTGCTCTCCGACGGCGGGCACCGGCAGCTGTTCCACGTTGCCGACGGCTTTGAACTGAGCGTGGCAGACCCCGGAGGCGCTGGCCATGCTGGCAACTGACCGGCCTACGGCGCTGGCACGGCAGCCGGAAATCCTGTCCGGGTCCGCGGCCGGGACGGACCCCTGGGCCGCTTCCTGCCCCGACGACTGCCACTACTGCTCGGGGCCCGAGACCGACTAGGGCAGCTGCTCGCCGGCTCCGGGAAGCAGCACGCGGCGCAGTTGACCTCGGCCGATGCCGGGAAATCACAATCCGGACATCAATCGGGCTCCGTCGCAGTGGCATCGTTGACTAAGGCAACGGCGGGGATAATGGTTGAGCCATGAGGTCTCAGCGAATGAAGCACGCACTGGTTGTGACAACGGCTGCCGCGGCGGCCCTCCTCTTCAGCGGCTGCGGGGGCAGCTCGACGCAGGCCCAGTCGGCCGCGTCCCCGCCCAGCCCGTCTGCCACGGAGACCAGCCAGCCGCCGGCGACGTCCGCCGCCGCGCCGGAATCCTCTGCCGCCGCCGCACCGTCCACCGCCAAGGCAGGCCCCCAGCTGTGCAAGGCCGCAAGCCTGACCGGCACCACCGATGCCACCGGCGGCGGCGCGGCCGGCAGCATCTACATGCAGCTGATCCTGACCAACTCCGGCACCGAACCGTGCCTGCTGAAGGGCTTCGCGGGCGTCTCCCTCACAGCAGGGGCCGACGGTGAGCCGATCGGCGCCGCCGCCACCCGCGACGACTCGGGCCCGGTCACCGACGTCACGCTTGCCCCGGGCAAGGCCGGCACAGCCACCCTGCGCTACACCCAGGCCGCCAACTACCCGGACTGCACCAAGACACCGGCGGCAGGATTCCGGGTCTATCCGCCCAACGACACCGCGTCGCTGTTCATTCCGCAGCAACTGGACGCCTGCACCAACACGGAGATCAACCTGCTGACCATCGGTGCCTTCCAGCCCAAGTAACACCCGTCCCCCGCGTCTCTGATCCAGCGCGTCTGCGCTCCGCCCGTCCCGGGTCACCTGGCCGCCGCGTTACCCGGCAGGCGCCACGATGGGACCCGCCGCCCCATGATGGGGCCCGGCCAATAGTGTCGGCGGGGTAGGGCATGATGGAGGAATGAAGGGGCAGGAGCTCGCCGGCGGCACACTCGCGGCCGACGCCATGGACCGGTTCAGCCGGCCGACCCGGGACTGGTTCCTGGGCGCTTTTTCCGCGCCCACCCCGGCCCAGAACGGCGCCTGGAATGCCATCTCCTCCGGTGCGCACGCCCTCGTCGTCGCACCCACCGGCTCCGGCAAGACGCTCGCCGCGTTCCTCTGGGCGCTGGACCGGTTGCTCGTCTCCGCGCCCGCAGAGCCCGAAACCCTCCCCGGAGTGGACCCGGCGGCCAAGGGCGGGCGCCGGAAGCCTGCCCGAGGCAAGGCGCCCCAGCGCAAGACCCGTGTGCTGTACATATCCCCGCTCAAGGCTCTCGGCGTCGACGTCGAACGCAACCTCCGCGCGCCGCTGATCGGCATCACGCAGACCGCCAAACGCCTGGACCTCCCGGCCCCGCTCATTACCGTGGGTGTCCGGTCCGGGGATACGACGGCGTCGGACCGCCGCTCGCTGCTCAGCCACCCGCCCGATATCCTCATCACCACCCCGGAATCGCTCTTCCTGATGCTGACGTCCAAGGCCCGCGAAACCCTCAGCGAGGTGGACACGATCATTGTCGACGAGGTCCACGCCGTCGCCGGCACCAAGCGCGGGGCGCATCTGGCGGTGTCGCTGGAACGGCTGGACGCGCTGCTGCCCAAGCCCGCGCAGCGGATCGGGCTGTCGGCCACCGTGGAACCCAAGGAGCTGGTGGCGCAGTTCCTCGCCGGCTCGGCGCCGGTGGAAATTGTCGCCCCTCCGTCACGGAAGAACTGGGACCTGACCGTCTCCGTCCCGGTGGAGGACATGTCCGATCTCCAGGGCGCCGCCGGGGCCTTCGACTCCGGTCCGGCCTCCGGGCTGCAGCCCCAGGCCTCCATCTGGCCGCATGTGGAGGAAAAGATCGTGGACCTGGTGCTCGCCAACCAGTCCACCATCGTGTTTGCGAACTCCCGCCGCCTCGCCGAACGGCTGACCGCCCGGCTCAACGAGATCTACGCCGAACGCCAGCTCCTGGCAGCCGGCGGCGGCTGGACAGACTTTGGCGCCGGCGCCCCGGACTTCGACGCCGTGCCGAATGACGTGCCGCGGGGCGTGCCGAGTCCAGTGCCGAGTCCAGTGCCGTCCGGCGGTGTGGGCGTGCCGTCCGGCGGCGCCGCCGCGCAGCCCACATCCACCGCCACACCGGCCCACATGATGGCCCAGGCCGGGAGCACCGCCGGCGCCGATCCCGTGCTGGCGCGCGCCCACCACGGCTCCGTGTCCAAGGACCAGCGCGCCCTGATCGAGGATGACCTGAAATCCGGTCGGCTGCGCTGCGTTGTGGCCACGTCCTCACTCGAGCTCGGCATCGACATGGGTGCCGTGGACCTGGTGGTGCAGGTCGAGTCGCCGCCCTCCGTGGCCAGCGGCCTGCAGCGGGTGGGCCGCGCCGGCCACCAGGTCGGCGAAATCTCCCAGGGTGTCCTGTTCCCGAAGCACCGGGCAGACCTGGTCCACACGGCCATCACCGTGGAGCGGATGCTCGCGGGCAAGATCGAGCGGCTGAGCGTGCCGGCCAACCCGCTGGACATCCTGGCCCAGCAGACGGTCGCCGCCACGGCCCTCGGTGCCATCGACGTGGAGGACTGGTTCAGCACGGTCCGGCGGTCGGCGCCGTTCGCCTCGCTCCCCCGCTCCGCGTTCGAGGCCACCCTGGACCTCCTGGCCGGACGGTACCCCTCGGACGAGTTCGCCGAACTGCGCCCCCGGGTGATCTGGGACCGGAACGCCGGGACCATCGAGGGAAGGCCCGGCGCGCAGCGGCTCGCCGTCACTTCCGGCGGCACCATCCCGGACCGCGGGCTGTTCGGCGTCTACATCATCGGCACCGAAGTCGAGGGCACCGGCGGTAGCGGCTCCTCCGGCGGCGCCAGTGCGGACGGCAGGGCAGCCAGCCCGGCCGCCGCCGCGGCCAAGGGCGGGCGCCGGGTGGGCGAACTCGATGAGGAAATGGTCTATGAGTCCCGGGTTGGCGACGTCTTCGCCCTCGGCGCCACCAGCTGGAAGATCGAGGACATCACGCACGACCGCGTCCTGGTCTCGCCGGCGTTCGGCCAGCCCGGCAAGCTCCCCTTCTGGAAGGGCGACTCCCTGGGCCGGCCGGTGGACCTGGGCCGCGCCCTCGGCGCATTCATGCGCGAACTGGCGGCGTCCGACGTCGGGCCGGCCACCGAGCGGTGCAAGGCCAGCGGACTGGACGATTACGCCGCGAACAACCTGATCCAGTACCTCGCCGAACAACGGCTCGCCACCGAGGTGGTCCCCAGCGACACGACCCTAGTGGTCGAACGCTTCCACGACGAGCTCGGCGACTGGCGCGTGGTGCTGCACAGCCCCTTCGGCATGCCCGTGCACGCACCGTGGGCCCTGGCCGTGGGCCAGCGCCTGCAGCAGCGCTACGGGATGGACGGCTCGGCCATGGCCGCCGACGACGGCATCGTGCTGCGCGTGCCCATGATGGAGGATGAGCCGCCGGGCGCCGAGTTGTTCCTGTTTGACCCGGAGGAAATCGAGCAGATCGTGACGGCGGAGGTCGGCGGGAGCGCCCTGTTCGCCTCCCGGTTCCGCGAGTGCGCGGCCCGCGCGTTGCTCCTGCCCCGGCAGAATCCCGGCAAGCGGCAGCCCTTGTGGCAGCAGCGGCAGCGTTCGGCGCAGCTGCTGGATGTTGCCCGGAAGTACCCGACGTTCCCGATTGTCCTCGAGACGGTCCGCGAGTGCCTGCAGGATGTCTACGACCTTCCGGCGCTGAAAGACATCGCCGCGTCGGTCGAGCGCCGCGAGCTCAGGATCGTCCAGACCACCACCCAGCAGCCCTCCCCGTTCGCGAAGTCCTTGCTCTTTGGCTACGTGGCCCAGTTCCTCTACGAAGGCGACTCCCCGCTGGCGGAGCGCCGGGCCGCTGCCCTGGCCCTCGATTCCACCCTGCTCAACGAGCTCATGGGCCGCGTGGAGCTGCGCGAACTGCTGGATGCGAAGGTCATCGAGGCCACCGAGCGCGAACTGCAGCGGCTGGCCCGCGACCGCCAGGTGCGCGGGCTGGAGGGCGTCGCGGACCTCCTGCGCCTCCTCGGTCCGCTCTCGCCGGACGAGGTCGCCGCCCGGCTGGAGCCGGTCGCGGCCCCAGCCCAGGGAAGCGAGGCTGCCGGGACCGCACCGGCGGCTGAGCCTGTCGAAGGCCTGCCGGCTGGGCTAGCCGAAACCCCGGAGGTGCTGCCAGCCGAAAGCCCGGCGACGGAGGCCGACGCCGCCGCCCACCTCACGGGCCTGCAGCGTGCCAACCGTGCCATCAAGGTCAACATCGGCGGAGTCGAGCGCTTTGCGGCGGTCGAGGATGCCGCCCGGCTTCGGGATGCCCTCGGCGTGCCGCTGCCCATGGGTGTGCCGCTGGCCTTCATCGAGCCGGTCGCTGACCCCCTCGGCGACCTCGTCTCGCGCTACGCCCGCACGCACGGGCCCTTCACCGCCGCCGAGGCCGCGGCGCGGCTGGGACTGGGCGTCGCCGTCGTCGGCACGGCGCTGAAGCGGCTGGCCGCGGACGGGCGCGTGGTGGAAGGAGAGTTCCGCCCGCACGCTGCGCCGCCGGCGGTCACGTCGGCCAGCACGGCAGCCGGCGGTGAAGAATCCGGGGTTGAGGGTTCCGGCGTGGATGGATCCGGCGAGGAGGCGTTCCAGCCCACTGTTGTGCCTCCCCTTTTGCCTCCGGCCAATGTGAGTGAATGGTGCGACGCCGAGGTCCTCCGCAGGCTGCGCCGCCGTTCCCTCGCCGCGCTCCGCGCCGAAGTCGAGCCGGTGGACGCCGCCGCCTACGGCCGGTTCCTGCCCGCCTGGCAGAACGTGCGGACCACGGGCGGCCGCGGGCAGTCGGCGCTCCGCGGCCTGGACGGCATCATCACGGCCATCGACCAGCTCTCCGGCGTGCCCATTCCGGCCTCGGCATGGGAGCCGCTTGTCCTGGCCAGCCGCGTCTCCAACTACCAGCCGGCCATGCTGGACGAGCTCATGGCCGCCGGCGAGGTCCTCTGGTCCGGTGCCGGCTCGCTGCCGGGCAACGACGGCTGGGTGAGCCTGCACCTCGCCGATTCGGCTGAACTGACGCTGAACCCGTCCATCGACTTCGAACCCGGCGACGCGCAGCGACGGCTCCTCGAACACCTGCAGAACAACGGCGGCGGCTACTTCTTCCGGCAGCTGACCGAGGTTGCCGGCGGCATGGATTCGGTGCTCAGCGACCAGGACGTGGTGGCAGCACTCTGGGATCTCGCCTGGGCGGGCCGGATTACCGGCGACACGTTCGCCCCCGTCAGGGCCCTGATCGCCGGCGGGCACACCGCGCACCGGCAGGTGGGGCGCGCCCCGCGGGCCCGCGCGCCGCGGCTCAGCCGGCTCGGACGGGCGCACGGCACCGGCCTGCTCGGATCGCCGGGACTCACCGGCGGCCGATACGGATCCGTGACCGGCACCGCGCCCTCTCCCCCGCTCGCCGCAGGACGCTGGTCCGCGCTGCCCTCACCGGAGCTCGATCCCACCATCCATGCGCGGGCCACCGCGGAGCTGCTGCTGGACCGCTACGGCGTGGTCACCCGCGGCTCGGTCATGGCAGAAAACATCCTCGGCGGCTTCGGCCTCATGTACAAGGTCCTGGCCCGGCTCGAGGAAGCCGGACGCTGCCGCCGCGGCTACTTCATCGAACACCTCGGTGCGGCGCAGTTCGCCGTCCCGGCCACGGTGGACCGGCTGCGGTCCTACGTCGAGGACGCCGAACTGCACAAGGCAGAACCGGTGGCCCTGGCCCTCGCCGCGACCGACCCTGCCAACCCGTACGGCGCCGCGCTGCCATGGCCCGCGCTCAACGTCGACGCCGGCACCGGCCACCGCCCGGGCAGGAAGGCCGGCGCCCTCGTGGTCCTGGTCGACGGCGCCCTGGCGCTGTACGTCGAGCGCGGCGGCAAGACCCTGCTCGCGTTCAGCGACGACCCCGACGTCCTGGCCGCGGCCGGCACGGCCCTGGTGGGTGTGGTGACCCGAGGCGCGGTGGACAAGCTGATCATGGAAAAGGTCAACGGCCACGGCATCCTGGACACCCCGGTGGCGGCCGCCCTCGCCCACGCCGGGGCCTATTCCACCCCCAAGGGACTGAGGATCCGTGCCTGAGGGCGATTCGGTCTTCCGCGCCGCCGCGCAGCTGCACGCAGCCCTGGCCGGGAAGGAACTGGTCTCCTCCGACTTCCGGGTCCCGCGCTTCGCCACCCTCAAGCTCGGCGGCTGGACCGTCGCCGAGGTGGTGCCCCGCGGCAAGCACCTGCTGATGCGCGTCCAGGGCCCGACGCCCACAGACCGGCTCACCATCCATTCGCACCTGAAGATGGAGGGCAGCTGGCAGGTCTACCCGCCCGGGGGCCGCTGGCGGAAGCCCGGCTTCACGGCCCGCTGCGTGCTGCGGACCGCCACGGCCGACGCCGTCGGGTTCTCCCTGGGCATCCTTGAGGTGGTCCGGACCGACCAGGAGGACACCATCGTGGGGCACCTCGGCCCGGACCTGCTGGGCCCGGACTGGGACGCGGCCGAGGCCGAACACCGGCTGCTCACAGCCCCGGACGTACCGATCGGCGTCGCCCTGCTGGACCAGAGCAAGCTGGCGGGGATCGGAAACATCTACCGGTGCGAGGCCTGCTTCCTCGCGGGCGTCCATCCGGCGTCGCCCGTCTCGGCAGTGCCGGACCTTCCCGCCATCATCACCGACGCCCAGGTCCTGCTCTCCGCCAACCTCGGGCCGGGCCGACGGACCACCGTCCTGAACGCCCGGGGCGTGCCGGTGGGCCGCACCGCCGGGCGTCCCGGCTACTGGGTCTACCGGCGCGAGCACCAGCCGTGCCTCAAATGCGGCACTCCGATCCGCCGCGGCGTCCTGGGCAAGGAGAACGGCGCCGGCACTGTCACCGAGGAACGGGACATCTACTACTGCCCCACCTGCCAGCCCCTGCCGGGCCCCGGATCAGAGGGCGCCGGCTGACGGGGCCCGCGGGAATCAACCCGCGGGAATCAATCGGCCGGGCCTCTGCCTGCCGCCACAGGGACCGCCGCCACAGGAACTGCCGTCCCGGCAACGGCGGCTTCCGCTTCAGTTCCGGCCGTTTCAGCTCCGGCCGCTTCAGTTCCGGCCGCTTCAGTTCCGGCCGCCGGGACCGGACGCGCTTCCGGAACGGTGAACCGCGGCAGCAGCAACTGCACCAGGGGGCCAATGGCCAGCGCGTACAGCACCGTGCCCACACCGACCGAGCCGCCCAGCAGCCAGCCCGCGCCAAGGACCACCACTTCAATGCCGGTGCGGCACACCCGGACCGGCCAGCCCGTCCGCCGGGCGAGGCCCGTCATGAGCCCGTCCCGTGCGCCCGGGCCCAGACGGGCGCCGATGTAGCAGGCGGAGGCGACGCCATTGAGCAGCACCGCCCCGACGAGCAGGCAGATCTGGCCGCCCAGATGCGAAAACTGTGGAATCAGGGCCAGCCCGATGTCCGCGAAGACCCCCACCAGCACCGCGTTGCACAGGGTTCCGACGCCGGGCCATTGCCGGAGCGGGATCCACAGCAGCAGCACCAGGAAGCTGACAACAACCACCACCGTGCCGAGGCTGAGCCCGGTCCTGGCCGCCAGCCCCTGGTGGAGCACGTCCCACGGCGCCGTGCCGAGGCTGGCGCGGATGACCATGGCGAGGGAAATGCCGTAAAGAGCGAGGCCGATCAGGAGCTGGAGGAGTCTGCGGGTCAACATGGTCTCCATCCTCCACGAAAACTGGCCTTGCAATCCATATCCAGTTTGAGATACTGGCTCTATGTCCGTCTCTTTGACTCCGGGGTCGCTGGCCCGCCTGCTGGGCGAGTGGAACGTCGGCGCCGCCCCCGCTTACCGCGAGCTGGCCGACGTCGTCCGCCTGCTCATCCTCGACGGCCGCGTCGCCCTGGACGTCGCCCTGCCGAGCGAGCGCTCGCTGGCAGCGGCCCTTGGCATCAGCCGCACCACGGTGACGGCGGCCTACGCCCTGCTGCGCGAGCAGGGTTTCCTCAGCAGCGGCCAGGGCAGCCGGAGCCGGAGCTGCATCCCGAGCCAGGGGCCCTTGCATGCCGGCGGCCACGACGGAGCCCTGCGGCTGAGTGGCGCGCCCGGCCTGGCGGTGCCGGACGGAATTCTGGACCTGGCTTACGCCTCCCTGCCCGCCAGCGGCGAAGTGGTGCACCGGGCCTTTGCCGCGGCCCTGACCGAATTGCCGGCCCTGCTCCCGGGCTTCGGCTATGACGCCCTGGGCGTGGGCCCGCTCCGTGAAGCCATTGCGGCCCGGTACACCGCCGCCGGGGTCCCGACAACGGCTGCGCAGGTCCTGGTCACCTCCGGCGCCCAGCACGCGCTGAACATTGTGCTCCGCACATTGGCCGGGCCGTCCGGGACCAAGGTGCTGGTGGAGCATCCGAGCTACCCGAACGCCCTCGACGCGATCCGGGCTTCGGGCTGCCGACCGGTCCCGGTGGCCATGCCTTCCGCGGCCCCCGGCGGCGCACGCCCCAGCGGCAGAATCCACGGCGGCCGGGGCCACAGCGCAGGCGGCAACGACCCGGCCCACAACGGCCCTGTCTACAGCGGCGCAGGCGGCTGGGATCTCGAGGCCATGGAAACGGCGCTGCTCCAGCAGCGGCCCGCGATGGCGTACGTGGTGCCGGACTTCCACAACCCCACCGGCCGGCTGATGCCCGATTCCCAGCGGCTCTGGCTCGTGAAGGCGGCCGCGGCGTCGGGCACTGTGCTGGTGGTGGACGAGACGCTGCGGGAGTTGAACCTCGACGGCGCCGCCTCGACCCCCATGGCCGCTTTCAGCCCGGCGGTGGTCTCCCTCGGTTCCCTCAGCAAGTCGCACTGGGCTGGGCTGCGCACCGGCTGGATCCGCGCCAGCGAGCCCCTCATCCAGCGCTTCGCCGCCGCCCGCACCACCCTTGACCTGGGCGGGCCGGTGGTGGAGCAGCTCGCCGGGGCGCATCTGGTCAACGCCATGACGGAGCCGCTCCCCGACAGGCTGTCCGCGCTGCGCGAGAACCGGCACAAACTGGTGGAACTGATTCGGGAGCACCTGCCGGGCTGGGAGCCAGAATGGCCCGACGGCGGCCTGTCCGTCTGGTGCCGACTCCCGGCTCCTGTCAGCACGGCACTGGCGGTGCTGGCCCCCGACGTCGGGATCCGGCTCGCCGCCGGACCCCGGTTCGGCGTCGGCGGCGCGTTTGAGCAGTACTTGCGGTTGCCGTTCACCCTGCCACCGGAGCAGCTGGAGACGGCCGTACTGGCATTGCGTTCGGCGCAGGACCGGCTGGAGGCCTCCCCACAACTGCGACGCAACCTGTCGTCCCCGCCGGCCGCGGCCATCGCCTGAATTCTGGGGCGCTTGCAGGCCTGCCCTGCGACGCCCGTTCATTCCTGCGCCCCGAGGTCGCCGGAAACGTCCGAAGTCGCCGGACCATTCCGGCGACTTCGGCCCGTTCCCGGCGAACTCGAACGTTCAGGGCATCGCCAGGCAGGATGCCCGTCGCGGGATCAGGCGTAGACCTTCGCCAGGAACCCGGTCCAGGCTTGGGCCGTCGCCCCGGCGTCCCCGCTGCCGCTGAAGTCGTGCACGGTCATGCCCACCGGCGCGCCGAACGCGTTGCGCCCGAAGAAGCGGTACATCGTGTCCGCGGTCCGCAGGCCGAGGAAGTTCTCGTTGGCGAAGTCGATCTCGCCGGCCAGCGGCCCTACGCCGTCGAGCTCCAGTTCCACCGTCTCCCCCGGAGCGGCAGTGTCGACGCCGAGGGCCCGCTTGAGCCGGTCGAAGCCGTCCGGGGTCTGCGAAGCGGCGGGTGCCTGGATGTCTGTGAAGACCACGGGCTTGCCGTCGAAGTACTTCAGGTACTGGCCCAGGGTGTGCAGATAGAACGCCGTGTGCTTGCTGGCGCCGTCATACTGCTCATCCCAGTTGTCCGCAAAGATGCCGCTGTGCACGTAGTGCAGCCGGGCCTGGCCACCGTCGAGCGGTTCCAGGACGTGCTCCAGCTGGTTGAACCAGCCATCCGGACCGTCCATCCGGGACACCAGATGGGAGGGGTATTCGTCCACGGTCCGGACCGCCGGCCATTGGTCTGTGGGGAACATCCATGCCGGGGTGTCCTTGGTGACGGCCTCCCACACCCGCTCAGGGGTACCGGGCAGTTCGGTGTCGTAGACGATTTCGAATTTCCGTTGGTCAGTCATTGTCCTGCTCCTTGGCTTGTGGGTTTGTTTGTGGGGTTGCTGTTTGTAGGGTTGATGTTTGTGGGGTTGCTTTTTGTGGGTCTGCGTGCGCTGCTTTCGGCTGCGGCGCCTTGAGTGCCGGGTGCAGCGCGACGACCAGCCGGTGCTTGCGTCCTTCCGGCCGGCGACCTGCCTGGGAACCTGCCTGCGGATCTGCCGGGGAACCTGAGGGGAGGTCACCGCCGTCGTGGTATTTGTCCACGAGCCTGGTCACGGCGACGCCGAGCTCCTCGGCGAAGGCCGCCCGGTCCGCCGCCGAACGGAAGGTAATCTCGCCGTCGATGGCAAAGGTGGCGAGTTTCTGCCGGGCCGCGGCCGCCCCGGCGATCAGCTGCCCCATCTCCTGGACCATGCGGGCAGCGAGTGCCAGCAGCCAGAAGGCGGAAAAGCGGTCCGAGAACCGGTGGGGGTCCGGCGCCACCGAGGCCAGCGCCGCCGGCGAAATCAGGTACGACGCCGCCGTCGCCCGCAGGATGCGTTCGGTCATGTTGCCGCGCCGCCGCTCCTCGACGAGCTCGACGAGCCCATGCCGCTCGAGCGCTTTGAGGTGGTAGTTCACCTTCTGCCGCGGCAGGCCCACCTTCGCGGCGAGCTGCGTCGCAGATCCGGGTTCGGCCAGCTCGCGCAGGATCCGCGTCCGGATCGGGTCCAGCGAAGCCTCCGCCGCGGCCGGATCCTCAATCACTCCGATGTCCAACATGCTTCCAGTCTGCCCACCGACAATTTTATTTGTCAAGAACTTTTTTCTCGTCGGCGCTCGTGCTGCGGGCAGGCACGCATCGCGAGTTCGCCGGAAGCCTCCGAGGTCGCCGGACCTTTCCGGCGACTTGGCACGGGTCCGGCGAACTGGAGCTTAGGGCGGCCGGCGGGAGAGGACGGCGGGCGGGCGGGGAGGCGAGGGACATAGACGCGGCAGCGCGCAGGGCGAGACGGGCACAGGGCGACGGCGCATCGCGAGTTCGCCGGAAGCGTCCGCGGTCGCCGGACCTTTCCGGCGACCTCGCACGGGTCCGGCGAACTGGAGCACGCGGGGCGGCGGGGCGGGGCTCGGGCGAACTGGGGCCGGGACGGGGTCGCGGCGGCGGCCGCGGGGGGACGGGGTCGCGG
>NZ_JBFTZW010000037.1:0-29812 GCF_056406555.1 Arthrobacter sp. P1_B4 | reverse complement strand
CAGCTGCACGCCCCGGCAAGGATTCCGCGGAATGTACCCCAGCATCTCTGCAGTATTCATTGCGGCGGAGATGAGGCCATGAACGTTATGGACTGTCTTCGGCGCAAGCCCCTTTGCCATCATCGATTTCACCCAATGCGCGAGCAGCCGATAGTCGAGCTTGTCAGCCGGAACGTGACCGATGACATTGCGGATATGGAGATCCAACATGGTTTGGTACGTCTTGATGGTTCCACTCGATGGCCGAACCAACAGATCAATGTGCTCTTGGATGACTTCAGCGATGGTGGGTGTGCGTTTGGCGTTGGAGAGGATGGCGTGCTGCGCAATCTCGAAGGATTGTCCGTTTGCGTCCAGAAGCCTCTTCAGGGTTTCAGCTTCGACGAGAGTGGCGACGGTCAGGCCCTGCTGCTCGCGGCTCTTCGGGTCCCGCCACAACACCATGTAGGACGCTGTTCCGTCCTTTTTGATGCGCTTTCGAATGCTGGCCACACAAAAAACGGTACGCCGCTGTCAACACTTTGGGCGGTTTTGTCAACACGCAAAGATAAAACAGGCCTTTGACCTGCGGAAACACTGTGCCCGAGGTGGGACTCGAACCCACACACCTTTCGATACCGCATTTTGAGTGCGGCGCGTCTGCCAATTCCGCCACTCGGGCGCGGAGTACACCGGTGTAACAATCAGCCTGCCACAGTACTGTGAGCAACGCGATCGCTTCCAGTGCGCGAAATTACTCTACATGCAGATAGGCTGAATTCCAGAATCGCGCCAGTGACGCCGCATCGAACCAAACCGGTCCAAGTACATCGGCGGACAAAACCTATGRTGGTTGAGTTCCCGCCGTACCTTTCCAAGGAGTTCCCGTGTCAGAACAGACGGAGTCAACCCCCACTTCCCAGCCGGCGCGCCGCGTTGTCGTCGCCGAGGATGAGACCCTCATCCGCCTGGACATCATCGAGATCCTGCGSGGCGAAGGCTACGACGTCGTCGGCGAGGCGGACAACGGCGAAAAGGCCGTCCAGCTTGCCGAGGAGCTCAAGCCCGACCTGGTCCTGATGGACGTCAAGATGCCGGTCATGGACGGCATCTCGGCCGCGGAGAAGATCGTCAAAGCCCGGATCGCCCCCGTGGTCCTGCTCACCGCGTTCAGCCAGAAAGAGCTCGTGGAGCGCGCCCGCGACGCCGGCGCCATGGCGTACGTGGTCAAGCCGTTCACCCCGGCGGACCTCATCCCGGCTTTGGAGATCGCGCTGTCCCGCCACGAGGAAATCAAGGCCCTCGAGAGCGAGGTCACGGACCTCCAGGAGCAGTTCGCCACCCGCAAGCTCGTGGAGCGCGCCAAGAGCCTCCTGACCACCAAGATGGGCCTGACGGAACCGGAAGCCTTCCGCTGGATCCAGAAGACCTCGATGGACCGCCGCCTCAGCATGCGCGAGGTGGCCGAAACCATCATCAACCAGGTCAACTAGCGGCCGGCGGTTCCGGCCGCGCTCGGCGGGCGGAAGCCGCGCACGCGAAGCACCAAGCACCAAAAAGGGAGGATCCCCGCCAGCCGGCGGGGATCCTCCCTTTTGCGTTCAAGCTATCAGAACTAGGCCTGGACCCGGTTCTTCTTCTTCTTTTCCGGCCACGGGCCGAGCTTGTCCTTGGCCACGGCGGCTTCGCCCTGGCCGCCGAAGTCGGCGAGGTCGCCCACCTTGTGGACCTTCAGCAGGTTCGTCGAACCGGCCTTTCCGGGAGGTGAACCGGCGGCGATGACCACCAGGTCACCGTCCTCGACGACGTCGAGCTCCAGCAGACTGCGGTCAACCTGGGCCGTCATCTCGTCGGTGTGGCCCACCATCGGGACCAGGACCGGCTGGATGCCCCACGTCAGCGCGAGCTGGTTCCAGACGTGCTCCACCGGGGTGAAGGCGAAGACCGGCCTGATGGGGCGCAGACGCGACAGGCGGCGTGCCGAGTCACCGGACTGCGTGAAGGTGCAGATGTACTTCGCTTCCAGCTGATCGGCGATCTCGACGGCGGCGCGGGTGATGGCGCCGCCGCGGGTCTTGGGCTTGGTGCCCAGCGGGGGAACGCGCTCCAGGCCGTGCTCTTCGGTGGACTCGATGATCCGGGCCATGGTCTTGACCGTCTCGATCGGGTACTTGCCCACGCTGGTCTCGCCGGAGAGCATGACCGCGTCGGCACCGTCCAGCACCGCGTTGGCGCAGTCGGAGGCCTCGGCGCGCGTCGGGCGCGGGTTCTCGATCATGGACTCGAGGACCTGGGTGGCCACGATGACCGGCTTGGCCCAGCGGCGTGCCAGTTCGATGGCGCGCTTCTGCACTATCGGCACTTCCTCGAGGGGAAGTTCCACACCGAGGTCGCCACGAGCCACCATGATGGCATCGAAGGCGTCGATGATCTCGTGCAGCTGCTCCACGGCCTGCGGCTTCTCGATCTTGGCGATGACCGGCACGCGCCGGCCTTCCTCGTCCATGATCTCGTGCACGCGGACGATGTCCGAAGCATCCCGGACGAAGGACAGGGCAACCATGTCCACGCCGCGGCGCATGGCCCAGCGCAGATCGTCCTCGTCCTTTTCGCTCAGCGCCGGCACGTTGACGGCAACGCCGGGCAGGTTGATGCCCTTGTTGTTGGAAACCCAGCCGCCGACAATCACTTGGGCGACCACCTTGACGTCGTCGACGTCAATCGCGCGGAGGGCGACCTTGCCGTCGTCGATCAGCAGGGCATCGCCCGGGTTGACGTCCTCTGTCAGGCTCTTGAGGGTCGTGGAGCAGATGTCCTTGGTGCCCGGAACGTCCTCGGTGGTGATCGTGAACGTGTCACCGACCTCCAGGAGGTGGGGACCGTCGACGAAGCGTCCGAGGCGGATCTTCGGGCCCTGCAGGTCGGCCATGATGGCCACGGCCTTGCCGAGCTGTCCCGCAGCCTTGCGGACGTTCTCGTAGGTGTTGTCGTGCACGGAGTAATCGCCGTGGCTCATGTTCATGCGTGCCACGTCAACGCCGGCTTCCAGCACGGCCAGCGTGTTGTCAAAGCTTGCGATTGCCGGTCCGAAAGTGGCCACGATTTTAGCGCGTCTCATATACCTACCCTACTGGTGTGTTGCATGGATTAAGTTGAAGTGCGGATGAATCCCGGAGGTCCTGTGGGACTACAGAACAGCCATCGCACGGTCGGTCGGCGCCACGGGTGCCGGCAGAATGGTGCTGCCCATCAGGAACTTGTCCACCGCGGCCGCGCAGGCCCGCCCTTCGGCGATGGCCCAAACGATGAGCGACTGGCCGCGGCCGGCGTCGCCCGCGACGAAGATGCCTTCAGTGTTGGTCATGTAGTAGCCGTCGCGTGCCACGTTGCCGCGGCCGTCAAAGTCGGCCTGGACCTGGTCGGTGATCCCGGCCGGCTCGGCGCCGGTGAAGCCCAGGGACAAGAAGACGAGGTCCGCCGGAATGATCCGCTCGGTGCCGGCCTTCGGCAGGCGTTTGCCGTCGACGAATTCCGTCTCCGCAACCTTGACGCCCCTGAGTTTGCCGTTTTCCCCGACGAACTCCACGGTGGAGGCGAGGTAGGTGCGTTCGCCGCCTTCCTCGTGCGCGCTGGCGACCTCGAACAAGGTGGGGAACGTCGGCCAGGGCTGGTGGCCGGCCCGCTCGACGGGCGGCTGCTTGCCGATCGCCAGTGTGGTCACGGACGCGGCCTGGTGACGGTGCGCGGTGCCGAGGCAGTCGGCGCCAGTGTCGCCGCCGCCGAGGATGACCACGTGCTTGCCCGCGGCATTGATCTGGTTCTCCACGGTCTCCCCCGCCACCACCCGGTTGGCCGGCACGAGGTAATCCATGGCGTAGTGGACGCCGTCGAGGTCGCGGCCCGGGATCGGCAGGTCACGCGGGACGGTGGCCCCGGTGGCGATGACGACGGCGTCGTACCGGCGGCGCAGCTGCTCCCACGTCACGTCGGTGCCGACGGCCACCCCGGTGCGGAACCGGGTGCCTTCGGCCTTCATCTGCTCCAGCCGGCGGTCCACCTGCTCTTTTTCCATCTTGAAGTCGGGGATCCCGTAGCGCAGGAGGCCGCCGATCTTGTCGTCGCGCTCGTACACGGCCACAGTGTGGCCCACCCGGGTCAGCTGCTGGGCGACGGCGAGCCCGGCGGGGCCGGACCCGACGACGGCGACCGTCTTGCCGGTCAGTCGCGCGGGCGGCAGTGGGTTGACCCAGCCGTTCTCGAAGGCCTGGTCCACGATGGACACCTCGACCTGCTTGATGGTCACCGCGGGCTGGTTGATGCCGAGTACGCAGGACGCCTCGCAGGGGGCAGGGCACAGCCGGCCCGTGAATTCGGGGAAGTTGTTGGTGGCGTGCAGCCGCTCCATCGCTTCCTCGCCCTTGTCCCGCCAGACGAGGTCGTTCCATTCCGGAATGAGGTTGCCCAGCGGGCAGCCCTGGTGGCAGAACGGGACGCCGCAGTCCATGCAGCGGCCCGCCTGGCTCTTCAGGACACCCTTTCCTGGGCCTCATAGACCTCTTTCCAGTCCATGATGCGGACCGGGACGGGACGGCGCGGCTGGGTTTCACGCTGACGTACTTTCAGAAATCCGCGTGGATCAGCCACCGGTCACCTCCAGGATTCGAGACCAAACTTCTTCGCCGTCGGGGTCCAGGCCCTCTTCGATGGCGTCAAGACGGGTTTGCAGGACGGCCGCGTAGTCGCGCGGCAGCACCTTGGTTATGCGGGCTGCGGTGTCATCGAAGTTCTCGAGGAGCCGTGCCGCGAGCAGCGACTCGGTTTCCTCGAGGTGCTTGACGAGCAGCCCGTGGACGATGTCACGGTCCTCGGCGTCGAGCTCGCGCAGCTGCAGCTCGCCTGACTCGAGGGCCTGCTTGTTGACGCGCTCGGTCTGCAGGTCCAGCACGTAGGCCGTGCCCCCGGACATGCCGGCGCCGAAGTTGCGTCCAGTGCGGCCGATGATGAGCGTCTGGCCGCCGGTCATGTACTCGCAGCCGTGGTCGCCGATGCCTTCGACCACAGCGGTGGCGCCGGAGTTGCGGACCAGGAAGCGTTCGCCCACCTGGCCACGCAGGAACAGCTCACCGCTTGTGGCGCCGTAACCGATCACGTTGCCGGCGATCACGTTGCGCTCGGCCGGGAACACGTTGGTGCGGTCCGGCCGGACAATGATGCGGCCGCCGGAGAGTCCCTTGCCGACGTAGTCGTTGGAGTCGCCGAACATGCGCAGCGTGATGCCGGCCGGCAGGAATGCTCCGAGCGACTGCCCCGCGGTGCCATTGAGCGTGATGTCAATGGTGTCCGTGGCCAGGACGTCGGTGCTGAAGGTCTTGGTCACGACGTGGCCGAGCATGGTGCCGACGGAGCGGTCCGTGTTGATGACGTTCACGGAGATCTTCACCGGCGTGCGGTCGCTCAGCGCTTCGGCCGCCATGGCGATCAGGCGCTGGTCGAAGTGCTTGTCGAGTTCGTGGTTCTGGCCGGTGAGGTTGCGCAGCGGCGCGTCGTTGTCGAACTCGAGCCCGTGCAGGATCGGATCCAGGTCCAGCCCTTCGGCCTTCCAGTGGTTGATCGCGTCGCGGGAGTCGAGCATCTCGGCATGGCCGATCGCCTCCTCGATGCTGCGGAAACCGAGCTCGGCGAGGATTTCGCGGACTTCCTCGGCAAGGAATTCGAAGAAGTTCACCACGAACTCGGGCTTGCCGTTGAACCGGGAGCGCAGCTCGGGGTTCTGGGTTGCGACGCCCACCGGGCACGTGTCCAGGTGGCAGACGCGCATCATGATGCAGCCGGAGACCACCAGCGGGGCGGTGGCGAAACCAAACTCCTCGCCGCCGAGCAGCGCGGCGATCACGACGTCGCGGCCGGTCTTGAGCTGGCCATCGACCTGCACCACCACACGGTCGCGCAGGCCGTTGAGCATGAGCGTCTGCTGGGTCTCGGCGAGGCCGAGTTCCCACGGGACACCGGCGTGCTTGAGCGAGTTCAGCGGCGAGGCGCCGGTACCGCCGTCGTGCCCGGAAACCAGCACGACGTCGGCCTTCGCCTTGGTGACGCCGGCCGCCACGGTGCCGATCCCGACCTCGGAGACGAGCTTGACGTGCACCCGGGCCGAGGGGTTGGCGCGCTTGGCGTCATAGATCAGCTGCGCGAGGTCCTCGATCGAGTAGATGTCGTGGTGCGGGGGCGGCGAAATGAGGCCGACGCCGGGCGTCGAGTGCCGCGTGCGGGCCACCCAGGGGTAGACCTTCTGCGCCATCAGCTGGCCGCCTTCGCCGGGCTTGGCACCCTGGGCCATCTTGATCTGGATGTCGTCCGCGTTGGACAGGTACAGGCTGGTGACGCCGAAGCGGCCGGAGGCGATCTGCTTGACCGCGGAACGGCGGGTGGGATCGAGCAGCCGGTCCACATCCTCGCCGCCTTCACCGGTGTTGGACTTGCCGCCCAGCCGGTTCATGGCGATCGCGAGGGTCTCGTGGGCTTCCTTGGAGATGGAGCCGTAGCTCATGGCGCCGGTGGAGAACCGCTTGACGATGCTGGAAACCGGTTCCACTTCCTCAAGCGGCACCGCGGGACGCGAACCGGCCTTGAACTTCAGCAGACCGCGCAGGGTCATGAGGTTCTCGGACTGGTCGTCAACGCCGCGGGTGTAGGCCTTGAAGATGTCGTAGCGGCGTTCACGCGTGGCGTGCTGGAGCCGGAAGACGGTCTCGGGGTTGAACAGGTGGGGTTCGCCGTCGCGGCGCCACTGGTATTCGCCGCCGCCGAGCAGGGGCTGGTGCGGCAGTTCGATGCCGTTCTCGGGGTAGGCCATGCGGTGCCGGGCCAGGACTTCGGCGGCAATGACGTCGAGGCCGACGCCGCCGAGCTGGGAATGCGTGCCGGAGAAGTACTCGTCCACGAGGTCCTGGCCGAGGCCGAGGGCTTCGAAGGTCTGTGCACCGGTGTAGGAGGCCACGGTGGAGATGCCCATCTTGGACATGATCTTCAGGACGCCCTTGCCCAGGCCCTTGATCAGGTTGTAGACGCCGTCCTGCGGGGTGACCCCCACGACGTCGCCGGAGGCGATGAGCTGCTCCACGGATTCCATGGCCAGGTACGGGTTCACGGCGGAGGCGCCGTAGCCGATGAGCACGGCGACGTGGTGGGTCTCGCGGACGTCGCCGGCTTCCACCACGAGCGCGGTCTTGGTGCGGTTGGCGCTGCGCAGCAGGTGGTGGTGCACGGCGCTGACCAGCAGCAGGGACGGGATCGGGGCCCACTGGGCGTTCGAGTCTCGGTCTGAAAGCACCACGTACTGGACGCCGCGGTTGATGGCGCCGGAGACCTGCTCACAGATTTCGGTGAGCCGGGCCCGGAGGGAGTTCTCGCCGCCTTCGGGGCGGTAGAGTCCGCGGACCTTCATGGCGACCTTGCCGCCGTCGGCGCTCTCGATGTTCGCGATCTTGGCGAGCTGGTCGTTGTTGATCACGGGGAACGGCAGCGAGACCTGCGGCTGCCGGACCTGTTTGGTGTCCAGCAGGTTGCCGTTCGGGCCGATTGCGCACGTCAGGGACGTGACGAGCTCTTCACGGATGGCGTCCAGCGGCGGGTTGGTGACCTGCGCGAAGGACTGCACAAAGTAGTCGAAGAGCAGCCGCGGGCGCTTGGACAGCACGGCCACCGGGGTGTCCGAGCCCATGGCACCGAGCGGTTCGGCGCCGGTGCGTGCCATCGGGCCCAGCAGGATCTTCAGTTCCTCGGTGGTGTAGCCGAACGTGCGCTGGCGGATGTTGACCGAGGCGGCCGTGTGCACGACGTGCTCGCGTTCGGGCAGGTTCTTGAGGTCGATCAGGTTGTCCTTGACCCATTCGGCCCAGGGGTTCGCTGCGGCAACCTCGGCCTTGACCTCGGCGTCGTCGATGATCCGTCCGGCCCCGGTGTCCACCAGAAACATCTTGCCCGGCGAGACGCGGCCCTTCTTGACCACCTTGGAGGGTTCGACGTCGATCACGCCGACTTCGGAGGCGAAGACGATCAGGCCGTCCTCGGTGATCCAGTACCGGCCCGGGCGCAGGCCGTTGCGGTCCAGCGTGGCGCCGACCAGGTTGCCGTCCGTGAAGGAGACGGCCGCCGGGCCGTCCCACGGCTCCATGAGCATCGAGTGGTATTCGTAGAAGGCGCGGCGGGCCGGATCCATGGTGGCGTGGTTTTCCCACGCCTCCGGGATCATCATCATGATCGAGTGCGTGATGGGCCGGCCGGAGAGCCAGAGCAGTTCGGCGACCTCGTCGAAGGAGGCCGAGTCCGAGGCGCCCGGGGTGCAGATCGGGAACAGCTCTTCGGGTGAGTCCCCCAGCAGCGGGCTGGCGAGCTGCGACTGCCGGGCCCGCATCCAGTTGCGGTTGCCCTTGACGGTGTTGATCTCGCCGTTGTGCGCGATGGTGCGGAACGGCTGGGCCAGCGGCCAGGACGGGAACGTGTTGGTGGAGAAGCGCGAGTGGACAATCGCGAGCTTGGTCTTGAAGCGCTTGTCCGACAGGTCCGGGTAGAACGGCTCGAGCTGCGCGGTGGTGAGCATGCCCTTGTAGACGATGGTCCGGGAGGAGAGCGACGGGAAGTACACGCCGAACTTGTTCTGGGCGCGCTTGCGGATCCGCCAGGCGCGGGAATCGAGCTCATTGCGCTCGAGGGTTTCCCCGGTGCTGGAGGCGAAGAACGGCTGCGAGAAGTACGGCATGCAGGCCCGGGCCATGGCCCCGACCAGGTCGGCCACGATCGGGACTTCACGCCAGCCCAGGACGGTCAGGCCCTCGTCCGCGGCGAGGCCTTCGATGCCGGCGCGGGCGGCGTCGGATTCGCGCTGCTCGGCGGGCAGGAACGCGGTTCCCACGATGTACTGGCCGGGGGCCGGAAGTTCGAAGTCCGTGACTGCGCGGAAGAATTCGTCCGGCACTTGCATCAGGAGGCCGGCGCCGTCGCCGGTACCTTCATCGGCGCCCACGGCACCGCGGTGCTCGAGGTTGCGCAGGGCGGTCAGGGCGGCGTCGACGATGTCGTAGCCAGGCTCACCGCGGAGCGTGGCGATGATGGCCAGGCCGCAGGCGTCCTTCTCGTTCTCCGGATTGTAGAGTCCGGCAGCGGCCGGAATCGCCGCGAAGCGGCTGAAGGGTGACGCGGCAGCCGAGGGCTGGTCCGGATCGGACCAGCTGGGGCTGTGAAGAGTTTGGGTCATTGGAGACGTCCTTCCTCCTGATCGTGCGTATGGGAGGGACAACATTGGCCCCACTCGGCACGCCGGTGTGTGACGGGCGCAACAGAGTGTTTTTCTAACTGGAATTGTAGGCCAGCCCGGCCTCCTGTACTAACAGTTACGCAGGTGCTGGCCCGGGCTTGCATGGACAGCTTCGATCTGCTGTCCACACCAAGCCCTCTTGCCACGACGCTGTGGAGTCGGGTCCGGTGAGCGGTGGCTCCGGTCAACCCGAGATGCCGGCGCTGAGCTACTTGGTGCCCTCAGCCTCCGGCGCGGTTCCAGTTCCCTGGCGGCCGGAAACTCCGGCTGCCGGAGCCCCATTGGCGGGCGCGGTGCCGCCCGTGGAGTCCCTTTCCGCATCCTCGGATGCGCGAACTGGTCCGCTTTGGTTATTCCGGAGATTAGCACGGGATTCACTATCTGAGACAGCGGCGTCCGAATGGCGGATGGTTGCCGCGTCTGCGGGAACGGTGGCGCGGTCGGCGTCGACCGCATCAGCGTCCGGCTTAGTCTCCGCCGACTTTTCCTCAGCCGGTGTAGTCTCCACCGGCTGTGTCTCCGCAGGTGCGCGGCCGGGGAGGAACGGGGTGTCCGGCTCGGAGCGCTTGCGCAGTCCGAGGAGGATGAAGGCGAGCAGGGCCCCGGCGAAGACGATGATGCTGGTCCAGACGTTGAGCCGGGTGGTGAGCCCGAAGAGGGTGATCTGTTCGGCGTCGTCGATCCGCATGGCCTCGATCCAGACGCGGCCCAGGGTGTAGTACATGGCGTAGACGCAGAAGAGGCGGCCGCGGCGGAAGCTGAATTTGCGGTCCAGGGCCAGCAGGATCAGCACGCCGGCCAGGTTCCACAGCGACTCGTAGAGGAACGTCGGGTGGAAGAGCGTTTCCGTCGGCATGCCGGGGGGGAAGTTCGGGTTGTTGGGGTCGATCTGCAGCCCCCAGGGAAGCGTGGTGGGGCCGCCGAAGAGTTCCTGGTTGAAGTAGTTGCCCCACCGGCCAATGGCCTGAGCCAGCAGCAGCCCGGGGGCCGCGGCGTCCATGAAGGCGCTCAGCTTAACCCCGGCACGCCGGCACCCGATCCAGGCGCCCAAGGCGCCGAGCACGACGGCGCCCCAGATGCCCAGGCCGCCGCGCTGGATCTGCGGAATCAGGGACAGGTCCCCTGTGCCGTCGAATCCCGGGCCGAAGTAGGCGTCCGGAGAGGAGAACACGTGGTACAGCCGTCCGCCGATAATGCCGAACGGGATGGCCCAGATGGCGATGTCCCAGACGCTGCCCTCGGGGGCGCCGCGGCGTGCCCAGCGGACCGAGGTCAGCCACAGGCCGGCAATAATGCCGGCGAGGATGCACAGGGCGTAGGCGTGGATGCGCAGGGACCCCCACGGCAGCGGGATGTCGAATCCGGACCAGCTGGGGCTCGGAATGCTCGCGGGAATCATCGCCGCCGCGTGGAGGACTGACTGCATTGCTTACGCTTCTTCCTTGGTAAGGCCGGTGCTGAGGTCTTTGGTCAAGGAGGCTACCGCATCCACGCCGCCGTCCCGGATGGCCGCGACGAGGGCGGTGCCGACAATCACGCCGTCGGCGTACTCGGCGATCTCGCGGACGTGCCTGGCGGTGGAGACGCCGAGGCCCACGCAGACGCGTTCGGCGCCCGCAGCGTGCGCGGCGGCGACGACGTCCCTGGCCGCGGAGCTGACCGAGGTCCGGGCGCCGGTGACGCCCATGATGGAGACGGCGTAGACGAAGCCGCGGCTCGCGTCGACAGTGCGTTTCATGCGTTCGGGCGAGGACGAGGGAGCCACGAGGAATACCCGGTCCAGGCCGTACTTGTCCGAGGCCGCCATCCATTCGGCGGCCTCGTCCGGAATGAGGTCGGGCGTGATGAGCCCGGCTCCCCCGGCCTCGGCCAGACGGCGGGAGAACTCGTCCACGCCCATCCGGACCACGGGGTTCCAGTACGTCATGACCAGCACGGCGGCGTCGGTCTTGCTCGTAATGCCGCGGACGACGTCGAAGACCTCCCGGACGTGGAAGCCCTTCGCGAGGGCCTCCGTCGTGGCGGCCTGGATGACCTGGCCGTCCATGACCGGGTCCGAGTACGGGATGCCGATCTCGATGAGGTCGGCGCCGTTCTCGGCCAGGGCGATGCCGGCGGCAATGGTGTCTTTAACGCTCGGGTAGCCGGCGGGCAGGTAGCCGATCAGGGCCGCCCGGCCCTGGGCGCGGGCGCGGTCAATGGCCGCGGCCGACTTGCTGGCGTGCTGGTTGCCGTCCTGGCCGGTGCTCACAGCTGTTCCCCCTCTTTGGCGATTTCGGCTTCAGGTGAATCCTTGTCCAGCAGGTCGAACCATTCCGCGGCCGTGGCCACGTCCTTGTCGCCGCGGCCGGAGAGGTTCACCATCACGATTTTCTCTGAGGCGTCTGTTGCCTTGCCTGCCGCCGCGTCTGCGGCGAGCCGCTGGCCCACCTTGATGGCGCCGGCGAGGGCGTGGGCGGACTCGATGGCGGGGATGATGCCCTCGGTGCGGCACAGGAGGCGGAAGGCCTCCATGGCTTCGCTGTCCGTGATGGGCTCGTAGCTGACCCGGCCAATGTCGGCGAGGTAGGAATGCTCGGGGCCGACGCCGGGGTAGTCCAGGCCGGCGGAGATCGAGTGCGACTCGATGGTCTGGCCGTCGTCGTCCTGCATGAGGTACGAGCGGGCGCCGTGCAGTACGCCGGGTTTGCCGAGGGTGATGGTGGCTGCGTGGCGTCCGGTTTCGACGCCCTCGCCGCCGGCTTCGAAGCCGTAGATCTTGACCGAAGGGTCATCGAGGAAGCCGTGGAAGATGCCGATGGCGTTGGAGCCGCCGCCGATGCAGGCACAGACGGCATCCGGCAGCCGGCCGGTCTGGTCCAGGATCTGGGCGCGGGCTTCCTCACCGATGACCTCGTGGAAGTAGCGGACCATCGCCGGGAACGGGTGTGCTCCGGCGGCGGTGCCCAGCAGGTAGTGCGTGTTGCCCACGTTGGCCACCCAGTCGCGCAGGGCCTCGTTGATGGCGTCCTTGAGCGTCTGGGATCCGTTGGTGACCGGGATGACCGTGGCGCCGAGGAGTTCCATGCGGGCCACGTTGAGGGACTGCCTGCGGCAGTCCTCGGCGCCCATGTAGACCACGCATTCCAGGCCCAGCAGGGCTGCGGCCGTGGCGCTGGCCACGCCGTGCTGGCCGGCGCCGGTTTCGGCGATGACGCGGGTTTTGCCCATTCGCTTGGCGAGCAGCGCCTGGCCCAGGACGTTGTTGATCTTGTGCGAGCCGGTGTGGTTGAGGTCTTCGCGCTTGAGGAAGATCCGCACCCCCCCGGCGTGCTCGGCGAAGCGCTTGGCCTCGGTCAGCAGCGATGGCCGGCCCGAGTAGTTCTTGTTCAGGTCGGCGATCTGGGCCGTGAACTCCGGATCGGCCTTGGCCTTCTCGAAGGTGTCCTCGAGCTCGTCCAGGGCCGCGATGAGCGACTCTGGCATCCACCGGCCGCCGTAGTTCCCGAAGTAGGGCCCCGGGGCGTGGCGCAGGGACGGTTCGCCCTGCGCGGGATGCTCCGCGGGGCGGCCGCCCTGCAGGAACGCGTCCACGGTACTTTCGTCAGAGCCGGCTGCTGGTGCATCGACCATCAGTCTCACCATCCTGTTCCACTGCTAGCTTTGGGGATCTGCTGATGAGATCCGCTCATTGGTCCGGGCAAAATCGCGGGCCCGGCACCGCTCACGGTCCGGACGGAGGCGCCAGGACCGGCCGGCCTCAGGCGCGCGCGGCGATTGCCGTCGCGCCGGCAGCCATGAATTCGGCGATCCGCTCGCGGGGCGTCGCGTCACTGACCAGCGCCTCGCCGACCAGGACCGCGTTGGCCCCGCGGGCCGCGTAGTGCTTGACGTCCTCGACGTCGCGCACACCGGATTCGGCGACCACGAGCGCACCGGCGGGAATGCCGCCGGTCAGCGCCGCGAAGACGGAACGGTCGACGTCGAGCGTCTTGAGGTTGCGTACGTTGACGCCGATGATCCGGGCTTCCGCGGCGACTGCGCGCTCGATTTCCTCCGCCGTATGGGTCTCGACCAGCACGTTCATGCCGAGCTCGCGGCTGAGGGCCGTGAACTCACGCAGCTGGGCGTCCGAGAGCGAGGCCACGATCAGAAGGATCAGGTCGGCGCCGTGCGCCCGGGCCTCCCAGATCTGGTACTCGTCAACCATGAAGTCCTTGCGCAGCAGCGGGATGTCCACGGCGGCCCGGACGGCGTCCAGATCGGCCAGGGAGCCGCCGAAGCGGCGCTCCTCGGTCAGGACGCTGATCACGGCGGCCCCGCCGTCGGCGTACTGCGCGGCGAGGGACGCGGGATCGGCGATGTCCGCGAGCGGGCCCTTGGACGGGCTGCGGCGCTTGACCTCGGCAATCACCTTGAGCTGGTCCCGGCTGCTTGAGGTGCCGCCGAGGGCGGCCCAGGCGTCACGGGCGGGCGCCGCCTCGGCGGCACGCTCCTTCAGCTCCGCGAGCGTAACCAGACGCTGGCGCGCCTGCATATCCTCCCTGACACCGGCATTGATGTCGTCGAGAACGCTCACGCTCAGTGGCCGGAGTTCTTCAGCTTGCTGCCGCCGACGCCGTAGCCGGCCTTGCGCATGGCCCAGCCGGCGAGCAGGCCGATTACCATAACTGCGGCACCTGCAACGAAGATCGGGGTGTTGGCGATGACGAAGGCGATGGACGCAATGAGGGCGCCGATCAGCATCACGATCACGCAGGTCCACGCGGCTGGGCTGTTGCCGTGGCCCGGCGCTTCGCTGTGATCGACGTCGTCGTAGACGCCCTTCGGCCCCTTCGGCGCAGCGGACGTGGATGCGGAAACAGTGGCTTTGCTCATTGAAATCTCCTCAGGATGAATACTGCTTACATTCTGCCATTTTTTGGCTGTGTTATTTGGCCGCGTTGCTGGGCCGCGTTGCTTTGGCCGGGTTACTGGCCGCGTTGCCGGTCGCGCCCGCGGAATCGGCTCAGGTGGGGTCGTCACCGCGGGACAACCTGTCCCAGCTGTCAATCTCGTCAGCGGGGGCGGCCGGCGCATTACCGCCGGCTGCAGTTCCGCCGGCGGCGGGCCCGGCGGCGGCCGCGTCATATTTGGTGCGGGTCTTCCAGTAGCGGCCGGCCGGCACGATCGCCAGGGCGCTGAGTCCCAGCAGGGCACCGGCGACGACGGCGAGGATGGGGAACACCGTGACGTCCACCTGCACGCTGCTGCCGCTGATTCCGGTGGCGGCCGCGATCGATCCCTGCGCCGCGGCCAGCGGGTCCGCCAGTACAACGGCTGCCGCGGCGACGATGCCCGCGGCCGCGAGGAGGATGATCGCTGTGATGACCCAGCGGGCCACGCGACCGGCGATGGAGGCCGCGAGGCCGCCGGCGAGGGCCACAAGCGCCAGGGCTGTCACGGTGGTGGCAGCCTTGCTGCCCTGGACCTGCAGTCCGTCCTGGCTGGCCACGGCCGCGCCGAGCTGCGTGGGATCGAGGTGCACGGTGAGCCAGGTCTGGGTGGTGGTCCCGAACACGGCAAGGGCCAGGGCAGCGATTACCAGGACCAGGGTGGACTTGCGGGCCCAGCCGGGGACGGCGGACCCCTTGGTGCTCTTCACAGTGCTCTTTACAGTGGTCTTCACGGTGTTTTTGGCGCTGTTCTTGGCGGTGGCTTCCGGCTCCCCCATCAGGACTCGGCTCCTGCGTCGGGCGTTGCGTCAGTGACTGCGTCAACGCTGATGTTGTGCAGCGACCTGGCGGTGTGCACGGCGCGCAGCGGGGCGGCGGCCTTGTTCACGGTTTCCTGGGCCTCGGTCGGGTTCACCGAATCTGCGACGATCCCGCCGCCGGCCTGGACGTACGCGCGTCCCTCCCGGAGCAGGGCCGACCGGATGGCGATCGCCATGTCCATGTCCCCGGCGAAGTCCAGGTACCCCACCACGCCGCCATAGATGCCGCGCCGGTGCGGTTCAAGTTCGTCCAGCAGGCGCAGGGCCCGCGGCTTCGGGGCGCCGGAGAGGGTGCCGGCCGGGAACGTGGCCTTGAGCACGTCGTAGGCCTTGGCGGCCGGGGCGAGCTCGCCGACCACGGTGGACACCAGGTGCATGATGTGGCTGAAGCGCTCCACTTCCATGAATTGCGTGACGTCGACGGATCCTGCCACGCAGACCTTCGAGAGGTCGTTGCGGGACAGGTCGACCAGCATCAGGTGCTCGGCGCGTTCTTTCTCGTCCGCCAGCAGTTCCTCGGCCAGGGCCTTGTCCGCCTCGACCGTCTTGCCGCGCGGGCGTGAGCCGGCGATGGGGTGGGTGATGACTTCGTCCCCTGTCACTGTGACGAGGGCCTCCGGCGAGGAGCCGACGATCGTGTATTCGCGGCCGGCGGCGTCCTCGAAGCTGAAGAGGTACATGTAGGGGCTGGGGTTGGTGTTCCGCAGGACCCGGTAGACGTCGAGGGGGTCGGCGCCGCACTCCATTTCGAAGCGGCGGGAGATCACCACCTGGAAGACCTCACCGTCCACGATCGCTTCCTTGCCGCGGTCCAGGGCGGCCAGGTACTCGGTTTCGTCCCAACGCTCCTGCACACTGGACGCGAAATCCAGGGCAGCCGTCTCCAGCACGGAGACCGGCTGCTCCACGGGGCGGCTGATCTTTTCGAGCAGGGCTTTGACGCGGGCGACGGCGTCATGCCAGGCGTCGTCGACCCGTTCGGTGCTGTTGTCGAAGTTGATGGCGTTGGCGATCAGCAGGACGGTGCCGTCCATGTTGTCGTGGACCGCCATGTCGGTGACCAGGTTGAGGGCCATTTCCGGCAGTTGGAGATCGTCCTCCGGCGGGCTGGTCAGTTTCTCCCAGTGCCGGACGGTTTCCCAACCCAGGAACCCGACCAGTCCCGAGGTGAACGGCGGGAGGCCGTCGAAGCGCTCGGTGCGCAGCGCGGCGACGGTGTCGCGGATGGCGTCCACGGGGTTGCCGTCCAGGGGCACACCGACCGGGGGCTCGCCCAGCCAGTGCGCGCTGCCGTCCTTGGTGGTCAGGGTCGCCCGGGAGCGGGAGCCGATGAAGGAATAGCGCGACCAGGCGCCGCCGACCGCCGCAGATTCCATCAGAAACGTTCCGGGCTGCCCATGGGCGAGCTTGCGGTAGAGCCCGATTGGGGTTTCGGCGTCAGCCAGCACCTTGAGCCGGACGGGGATGACGCGGCTGTGGCCTGCGAGTTCGCGGAACTCTTCGAGGCCGGGGCTGATGATTCCAAGGTCCTGCATGGCTGTGCTTTCCGCCTGTTCTTTAGGTGGACCTGCGACCGGATCCGGTCATGGGATCCTGCCTGGGGTCCGGTTCGTGAAGCTGTGGAAGCGCCGGGGCGCTCTGCCGGTGTGCCGGGCGCCTAGCCTCCGTGGCCAACGACGGCGTCGAGCTCGCGGCCGTCGAAGCACGTGCGGGTTCCGGTGTGGCAGGCCGCGCCGACCTGGTCGACCCGCACCAGCAGCGCATCGCCGTCACAGTCCATGGCGAGCGACTTGACCCACTGCACGTGCCCGGAGGTGTCTCCCTTGCGCCAGTACTCCTGGCGGGAGCGCGAAAAGAAGGTCACGCGCCCGCTGGTCAGGGTGCGGTGCAGCGCCTCGTCGTCCATCCAGCCCAGCATCAGCACCTCGTGGGTGTCGAATTGCTGGACGATGGCGGCCACCAGGCCGGCGCTGTCGCGCTTGAGCGCGTCCGCCAGTCCGGCCGGGAGGGGGCTGCCGCTGACGGGACTGCGATCGACGGCGCTGCCGTTAATGGCGCTGCCGTTGATGGGGCTGGGGGCGGAGGCGGGCTGCTCAGACATCAGATCAAGTCTAGTGCCTCCGGGCCGGTTGCCGGCCTGCGGACAGGTCCCGCCGCTTAACACTGGTGCGCCAATCGGCCCGGCGCCGCGGTCCGGCCCCGCATCATGCGGCCGGGCGCGGTTGCGGCGGCGATTCCTGTGCCCACGCACGGCCGTCTCGTGCTAGTTTCACAAGTGATGCATTTCGTCGAACCGTCCCGAGAAGTCCTGGCCGAAACCCTGCTGGCGGCCGGCCCTGATGCCGCCACGCTCTGCACAGGTTGGCTCACCCGCGATCTTGCCGCGCACCTGTACCTGCGCGAGCGGAAAATCGCCGTCGGACTGGGCCTGCTGATCAAGCGCCTGTCCAAGGCCTCGGACCAGGCGACGGCCGAACTGGCGGGCACCTTGAAGACCACCGAGGACTACGCCAAGCTGGTCAACGACTTCCGGGCCGGTCCCCCGGCGCTGTCCCCGCTGCGGATCAAGGCGCTGGACGAAAGCTCCAACCTGATCGAGTACTTTGTGCACACCGAGGACGTCCGCCGCGCCGTGGACCGCTGGGCCCCGCGCGCCCTGGACCAGGCCTATTCGGACGCGCTGTGGGATGAGCTCGTCAAGCGGGCCGCGATCCTGTACCGCGGCGTGGATCTGGGCATCGTGCTGGTGAGCCCCTCGGGTCCGCGGCATGTCGCCAAACGCGCCCCCGTGTCCGTGGCCATCGTCGGCGAACCGGGCGAGCTGCTCATGCACGCCCACGGCCGCACCCGCCACGCCCTCGTGACCTTTGAAGGCCAGCCGGACGCTGTCGCGCTCCTGCAGTCCGCCGAAGTCGGCCTCTAACACGCTCCGCAGAACCAACAACGCGGGGTCACTTACGGCCCAAAATCCCCTCCGGGATGGGCGGTAAGTGACCCCGCGTTGCTTTAAGCGGCGGGGACTAGCGGACTTCGAAGCCTGCGTCGCGGATCGCGGCCTTGACTTGCGCAATCATGTCCAGCGGGCCGAAGTGGAAGACCGAGGCCGCCAGGACGGCGTCGGCGCCTGCTGCCACAGCCGGCGGGAAGTGCTCCGGCTTGCCGGCACCACCGGAGGCGATGAGCGGGACCTTGACCCCCGCCCGCGCCAGGCGGATCAGTTCCAGATCGAAGCCGTCCTTGGTGCCGTCGGCGTCGATCGAGTTCAGCAGGATTTCACCCACCCCGCGGTCGGCCGCTTCCCGCGCCCAGGCGATCGCGTCGATGCCGGTCCCCTGCCGTCCGCCGTGCGTGGTGACCTCGAAGCCGGACGGGGTGGGCTGCGAGCCCGGACGGGTCCGGCGCGCGTCGAGGGAAAGCACCAGGACCTGGGAACCGAAGTGCCGGGTGATCTCGTCGATCACGTCCGGCCGGGCCACGGCTGCGGTGTTGATGGCGGCCTTGTCCGCGCCGCAGCGCAGGAGTTTGTCCACCTCGGCCACGCCACGGACGCCGCCGCCGACCGTCAGCGGGATGAAGACTTCCTCGGCGGTGCGGCGGACGACGTCGAACGTGGTCTCCCGGTTGCCGGAGGACGCCGTGACGTCAAGGAAGGTCAGCTCGTCGGCGCCGCTGTTGTCGTAGCGGTGCGCCAGTTCCACCGGGTCCCCCGCGTCGCGGAGGCCCTCAAAGTTGATGCCCTTGACCACGCGGCCGGCGTCGACGTCGAGGCACGGGATGACGCGCACGGCAACAGTCATGACTTCTCCTGGTACTTGCAGGCGGGTAATTGCTGCAGGGTGATTGCTGAAGGTGTTCCTGGCGGGACCCGGCGGGGCGCCTAGATGCGGCAGGCGTGGATGCTGCTGACCAGGATGGCGCGGGCGCCGAGGTCGTAGAGCTCGTCCATGATCCGGTTGGTTTCCCGCTTGGGCACCATCGAGCGGACGGCCACCCAGTCCGAATCGCGCAGCGGCGACACGGTGGGCGACTCCAGGCCCGGGGTGAGCCCGGCGGCCTGCTCCACGAGTTCCTTGCGGATGTCGTAGTCCATCAGCACGTACTGCCGGGCCACGAGGACGCCCTGGAGCCGGCGGATCAGGACCTCCGTGGCAGGGTTCTGCTCGCCCTTGCGGCCAATCAGCACGGACTCCGAATTCAGGATCGGCTCGCCGAAGATCTCCATGCCGGCGGCCTTGAGCGTGGTGCCGGTCTCTACGACGTCGGCAATCGCGTCGGCGACGCCGAGGCGGACGGAGGATTCGACGGCGCCGTCAAGGCGGACCACCTTGGCGTTGATGCCGCGTGCGGCCAGGTAGCCGCGCAGCAGTCCGTCGTAGCTCGTGGCCAGGCGCTTGCCCTCGAGCTCGGCGACCGTGGTGAAGTCGCCGACCGGGCCGGCGAAGCGGAAGGTGGAAGCGGCGAAGCCCAACGGCAGCAGTTCCTCAGCCTCGACCTCCGCGTCGAGCAGCAGGTCGCGGCCGGTGATGCCGACGTCGAGCGTTCCCTGGCCCACGTACACAGCTATGTCGCGCGGGCGCAGGAAGAAGAACTCAATGTCGTTGTCCGGGTCCACCATGACAAGCTCGCGGGTGTCGCGGCGCTGGCGGTAGCCTGCCTCGGCAAGCATGGCCGCGGCAGCTTCGGACAGGGATCCCTTGTTCGGGACGGCAACTCTAAGCATGGGGAAAGTCTCTCTTGGGTGTGGAAGTCTCTGTTCGGGCACATCGGCCACGCTGTGCACGGGATCCGCCAGCGAAGTCATGGCGGTGTCCGGTGCGGGCGCGGCTACAGATGCTTGTAGACGTCTTCCAGGGTGAGTCCTTTGGCGAGCATCAGAACCTGCAGGTGGTAGAGCAGCTGGGAAATTTCCTCGGCGGCGGCCTCATCGGATTCATACTCCGCAGCCATCCAAACCTCGGCTGCTTCCTCCACGACCTTCTTGCCGATGCCGTGGACTCCGGAATCCAGTTCGGCGACGGTGCGGGAGCCCTCCGGGCGGACGGCTGCCTTTTCACTCAGTTCTGCGAACAGCGACTCGAAATTCTTCACGCCCCCAAGCCTACTTGCTCCCGGCGCGGGAACGCCCGCCGGGGCGTTGCATGACGGCGGAGATGTGAGGCACTACATATCCAACACGGCCGGCACACTCAACCGGCGCGGGTGGCCACGGAGCCGCCCGCACCGGCAAAAGCTGCAGCTTGGCGGTTCAGCCGAACTGTTTGAGCGTCACTGCCGTGGCCAGGGCGGCGGTAACGGCCTCGTGACCCTTGTCCTCGGTGGATCCGGGCAGGCCTGCCCGGTCGATCCCCTGCTGCTCGGTATCGCACGTCAGCACGCCGAAGCCGACGGGAATCCCGGTGCGGACGCTGACCTCGGTCAGGCCCAGGGTGGCCGCCTCGCAGACATATTCGAAGTGCGGGGTACCGCCCCGGATGACGACGCCGAGCGCCACGACGGCGTCGAAGTGCGGTGCCAGCCGGGCGGCCGCGACCGGGAGCTCAAACGTGCCCGGCACGCGCAGGACGGTCGGCTCATTGATGCCGGCGTCCTTCGCGGCGCGCAGGGCACCGTCGAGCAGCCCGTCCATGATCTGGGTGTGCCAGCTCGCGGCCACAATGGCCAGCTTGAGCTGTGAGGTTTCTTCGGGCTTGAAGGTGCTGAGGTCGATCTGGGGGGCGCCGTGGCCGCTCATAGGTATTCCTTGCTGTTGAGTCTGGTGGTCGTGTTGCTGCCCGGTCAGTCCTGGTCGTGCTCGAATCCGGACAGGCCGGCGGCCGGAGCCGGTTCAACGTCCAGGACCAGGCGGTGGTCCATCCGGTCCTTCTTCGTCTGCAGGTAGCGGATGTTCTGCTCCCGGGAGGGGACCTCCGTGGGGACCATCTCCACCACCTTGACGCCTGCCTGCGCAAGCCGGTCCTGCTTGTCCGGGTTGTTGCTCAGCAGCCGGATCTCGTGGAGACCCATCTCCGCGAGGATCTGGGCCGCGGCCTTGTAGCAGCGCGCGTCGACCGGCAGCCCGAGCTGTTCGTTGGCCTCCACAGTGTCAAAACCGGCCTCCTGCAGGGCGTAGGCCTTCATCTTGTTCGCCAGGCCGATCCCCCGGCCCTCCTGGCCGCGCAGGTACAGCAGGGTGCCGCCGAGTTCGTTGATCAGCTCGAGCGCATAGGCGAGCTGTTCGCCGCAGTCGCAGCGGTAGGAGCCAAACACATCGCCGGTCAGGCACTCCGAATGGAGGCGGACCAGCGGTGGCTCGCCGTCAACCGGCGCCATCGGTGAACTGACGGCCAGGTGCTCCGCGCCGGTGGCGAGGTCGGTCCAGGCCTGCGCCACGAAGTCGCCAAAGGCGGTGGGCAGCTGGACGATGGGTCCTGCGCTGACCGGATGCGGTTGACGGGCCATGGCCGTCTCTTCTCGGGTCTCCGAAGTCGTCATTATTTCTCCTCCATCAGACAGGGTCCGCTGCGTGGCTGCCGTGCTGTTCCGCTTCAAGATACGCCACCAGATCCGCAATCGAAATCAGGGGGCAGCCATGCTCGATGGCGAAGCCGCGCAATCCGTCCAGCCGCATCATTTCTCCGTTGTCGTACACAAGCTCTGCTATCACGCCCACGGGCTCCAGGCCCGCGAGCCGGCACAGGTCCACGGCCGCTTCGGTGTGGCCGGGACGTTCCCGCACTCCCCCCTTAACGGCGCGGAGGGGAAAAACATGCCCGGGACGGGTCAAGGAATGTGGCCGGCTTTGCGGGTCGGCCAGGATCCGGGCCGTCAGGGCGCGGTCCGTGGCGGAAATTCCGGTGCTGACACCCACGGCGGCGTCGCAGGACACGGTGTAGGCGGTGCCCTTGGCGTCTTCGTTGATTGCCACCATTGGCGGCAGCGCCAGGGCGTCGGCCCGGCCGGCGTCGAGCGGTACGCAGATCACTCCGGAGCTGTAGCGGACTGTCCAGCCCATCAGCGCGGGGGTGGCGTGCTCGGCGGCAAAAATGATGTCGCCTTCGTTCTCGCGGTCCTCGTTGTCCACCACCAGGACGGGGCGCCCGGCTGCCATGGCGCTGATGGCGTCCTCGATCGGATCGAGGCCTACACGCCCGGTGCCGGCAGCGGCGGCGCGGAGCACCCCGGCCACGTCATGGCCGGGCTGGTCCGTGACCCGGCTCATTTCGCGGCCCCGTCCGTGAGGGCGGCTTCTCCGGCGGAACCTTCGGCTGCCCTGTGCGCAGCGGGCGATGAACCGCCGGCAAAGGACAGCAGGCGTTCGGTGTACTTAGCCAGGACATCGACTTCGAGGTTTACATGGCCGCCGGGTGTCTTCTGGCCTAGGCCGGTCTCGGCCAGGGTGGTCGGGATGAGCCCTACTTCAAACCAGGGCGCCGGATCGTTGGCCGGGCTGACTGCCGTGACGGTGAGGGAGACGCCGTCGACGGCGATGGATCCCTTTTCGGCGATGTACCGGGCCAGCCCGGCCGGCACCGCGAACCGCAGCCGGTCCCAGTTGCCAAGCCCCTCGCGCTCCACGAGCTGGCCGACGCCGTCGACGTGGCCCTGGACCACGTGGCCGTCCAACCGTCCCCCGGCGGGGACGCAGCGTTCCAGGTTGACGGGATCGCCCGCCGTGAGTTCTCCGATCGTGCTGCGGACCAAGGTCTCGCCCATGACGTCAACGCTGAAGTCCCTGCCGTCGATCTGCGTGGCGGTGAGGCAGACGCCGTTGACCGCTATGGAACCGCCCAGGGCGAGACCGTCCGTGGCGCCGGGCGCATGGAGCCGAACGGTGGCGCTGCTGTCCCCGTTGCGCTCAACGGAGAGCACCTTTCCCTGCTCGGCGATAATTCCGGTAAACATCAATTGCCTCCTGCGGCGGTGTCCGCGCCGGTGCGGTGCGGGGTGGTATCGGATGAAGTAGGGGTGGCGGCCGGGCCGGCCGGGTCAGCATCATCGGCGGTGGCGGCCGGGCGCAGATGGAGCCGGAGGTCGCGGCCGAGGACTTGGACGGCGCCTCCGGATGCCGGGTCCCATTCCCACCGCTGGGCATCGGCCAGGGTGGTGATGCCGAGGTCGTCCAGGGCGGCGGTGCCGGAGCCAAGCAGTGTGGGCGCCAGGTAGACGATGAGTTCGTCGACCAGGCCGGCGGCCAGGAACGCGCTCAGGATCCGTGAGCCGCCCTCCACCATGAGGTGCCGGACGCCGTGTGCGAACAGCTGGTCCAGGGCCTCGCGCGGGTCGCGGGTGGCCAGGTGCAGGACGTTGCCGTCGGCTCCGTGGATGGCGGCGTCGTCGGGAATGCCCCGGTACCCCATCACGGCGCGCAACGGCTGTTTGCCCTCTGCTTCGCCGTTGGCGTTCCGGGCGGTAAGCCGGGGGTTGTCGATCAGGACCGTCTGGGTGCCCACCAGGATGGCGTCTATCCGGCCGCGCAGGGCGTGGTTGTCCGCAAGCGATTCCGGGCTGGAGATCCACTGGCTGGTGCCGTCGCTGGCGGCGATGCGGCTGTCGAGAGTCTGGGCGATATGCAGGGTGACGAAGGGCCGTTTGGCGGCGACGGCGTCGAACCAGCGCCGGTTCAGGTCCAGCGCCGCCTCGGCCGCCAGCCCGGAGCGGACACGGACGCCCGCGGCCCGGAGCGTCACGGCGCCGCCGGCCGCCGGGTCGTGGGGATCGTCGACGGCGTAGATGACGTCGGTGATGCCGGCATCGATGATCGCCTGCGCGCAGGGGCCGGTGCGCCCACAGTGGTTGCAGGGCTCCAGCGTCACCACGATCGCCGCGCCGCGGAGGTCCCGGCCCGCCGCTTTCGCCTGGCCGATGGCGTCGGCTTCGGCGTGGGCAGTCCCTGCGCCGCGGTGGTAACCGGTGGCGAGGTGCGTCCCGTCGGTCCCGACGACGACGGCGCCGACGAGCGGGTTGGCGCCCCGCGGGCCCTGCGCCGCGGCGGCCAGGGCAGCCTGCATCGCCGCATTCTCGGCAGCGTTAAACGCGGCAGTGCCGGACTGGGCAGTGCCGGACGGGGCGGCGCTGAATCCGGCGCTCAGGCCGGCGGTGTTGAGGGCACTCACTTGGCCACCACGGGGTCGGGGAAGACGGTTTCGACCGTGACCGGCCGGTTCGCCAGCCTGGAGGCACGCCACCAGACAAAGAACCCGGCCAGGGTGAAGAAGCCGTAGAAGAGGTACATGACGGCGCTGGCGTAGTAGCCGGCGCTGAACAGCAGTGGCACACCGACGATGTCCACCGCCACCCAGATGAGCCAGAACTCCGTCCAGCCCCGCGCCATGCCGTATGTCGCGAGCAGCGAGCCCATGAACGTCCACGCGTCGGCCCAGACCGGCGGGTAGGAGCCGAGGGAGTCGAAGACCGGGGTAAGCGCCATGGTGCCGGCCACGAGGCTGAGGGCAAGAATCACCCGGGTCTGGTTGCCGGCCCAGCGCGGCGCGACGGCAGTGCCACCGCTGCCGGACTTCGTGCCCTGCTGCCAGCGGTACCAGCCGTAGAGGGCGACGCCGATGAACATGACTTGGCGTCCGGCCTGGCCCCACAGCGTGGCCGGCGTGGCGGAACCGAAGACGTTGCCCAGGAAGACCGTCAGGAGCAGCAAGTTGCCGGCGATGCCGACGGGCCATGCCCAGACCCGGCGGCGCATGCCGCCGACGGCGCTGGCGAGGCCAAAGATGTTGCCTAGCACTTCACGAAGAATCAGGACAGATCCGCCTACGGGGATCTGCGCTTCGAAGAGCCATCGCAAGGGGTCCATGTGTGTGTCGTTCCTTCCCTCAAGAACCGCGATGGCTCCGGGGGTATACGACAGCGCAATTATGCGGCGCCGTTGGGGCGCCGCAGTAACAGCTGTACGTGCTTCTCTCATCCAGACTTTAACTGTCGGTACCGGAATTTCACCGGTTCAACCGTTTGCCGGCTTCCTTCCCGAGGGAGGGCGCTGGCGCGCGGGTCGCGGACTGTCACCGCCGGTTCGGACTTACACCGACCCCGGAGCACGTATGTGTGTTGTTATTCTGACACAACTGCGGCCCTGCCCGGGCTATTCCCCGGATGCCGATGTTACGCCCGGCGTCATCTTCGCAGCAGTTCCCTGCCGGGACCGCGCGTCAGCGGGACCCCGCCGCCCGGAGCCTTTCGACAGCCGCCGCCGGATCCGCGGCGCCGTAGACGGCTGACCCCGCAACAAAGACGTTCGCCCCCGCCTCTGCCGCGCGCACGATCGTCTCCTCGGTGATGCCGCCATCCACCTGCAGGGCCACCGCGACCCCGGAGCCGTCAATGGCAGCGCGGGCCCGCCGGATCTTGGGCAGCGTCAGGTCCAGGAAAGACTGCCCGCCGAAGCCGGGCTCCACCGTCATGATCAACAGCAGGTCCAGTTCCGGGAGCATGTCCAGATAGGGCTCCACGGGGGTGCCCGGACGCAGCGCCATGCCGGCTTTGGCCCCGCGGGCGCGCAGTTCCCGCGCGAGTTTGATCGGCGCGATCGAGGCTTCGGCGTGGAACGTCACCGAGGCAATCCCGGCGTCGGCGAAGCCCGGCGCCCAGCGGTCCGCGTCGGCGATCATCAGGTGGGCGTCCAGCGGCACCGGGCTGACGGCCTGGATGCGCTGCACCACAGGCAGCCCGATGGTCAGGTTGGGCACGAAATGATTGTCCATGACGTCCACATGCACCGCATCGGCATTGCTGATACGGCGCAGTTCGGCCTCAAGGTTGACGAAGTCAGCCGAAAGGATGCTCGGGTTGATGCAGCACTGGGCCATGGATTTCCTTCACGTTCGTACTTTGCTGGTTCGTTCTTGGTGGCAGTGCCCCAGTATCAGCGAAACTCRGGCCAACTTGCGAATCAGCGCCAGGAACATGGCGTCCGTCTGGTGCACGTGCGGCCAGAGCTGGGCGGTGAGCTCGTGCCCGGCCTCGAGGTGGCCGGTGAGGCTGACGCCGTCCAGCACGGCGCCGGCGTCGAGGAGCTCGAGGTCCTCGCGCTTGCGCAGGGCATCACTGACGACGGCGGTGGTCTCTGCCGGGTGCGGCGAACATGTCACGTACGCCACCACGCCGCCGGGCTTGACGGCGTCGATCGCGGAATTGAGCAGCTGGCGCTGCAGTGGGCCAAGGTCCACGAGGTCCTTGGGGGTGCGCCGCCAGCGCGACTCCGGACGCCGGCGCAGGGCGCCCAGGCCGGTGCACGGGACATCCACCAGGACGCGGTCGAACGACTCCGGCTGCTCGGCGCCAATGTCGCGGCCGTCCCCGGTCCTTACCTCCCAGGCCCCCCGCGGGACCGCCGACAGGGCCTGCCGCACGAGTTTGGCTCGGTGCGGGGCGGATTCGTTGGCCAGCAGGTGGGCTCCCCGCTGCCCGGCGAGGGCTCCGAGCAGGGCGGCTTTGCCGCCGGGACCGGCACAGAGATCCAGCCAGCGCTCCCCCGCGCCCACGCTGTCCGTCCCCGTTTCGCCGCCAGGATTTGTGCCGGGGTCTGCGCTGATGTTGTTTTCGGGCCGGGCGCCGGGGGTTGTGCCGAGATCGACGGCGGCCATGGCGCGGGCCACGAGCTGCGAACCGACGTCCTGGACTCGGGTGCTTCCGTCACGGACCGAGGCGAGCCGGCCGAGGTCCCCGCCGCTGGAGAGCGCGGATCCCTCGACGAGCTCGCCCGGGGTGGCCCCGCCTTCCAGGGCCTCGTCGAGGCTGCCGATGCCGGGCAGCGCCACAAGGTTCACCACGGGCGCGGCGTTGTCGGCTTCGAGGAGCGCGTCAATCTCAGAAACCGCCCGGCCGTGGGCCACGAGCGACTGGCGGAGCGCGCGGACGATCCATTCCGGGTGGGCGTAGCGGATGGACGCGATCGTGGTGGCATCGGTCTCGGTGCTGAGCAGCAGGTCGAGCCACTCGTCGAGGGTGCGGGCGGAGACTTTGCGGAGGACGGCGTTGATCAGTGCGGAGGGCCCGGCCCCGATCACGGCGCGGGCCAGCCCCACCGTCTGGTCCAAGGCGGCGTGAGCGGGCACGCGCATGGCGAGCAGCTGGTGCACCCCGATCCGCAGGGCATCCAGGATCGCGGGATCCAGCTCCTCAAGCGGACGGTCCACGCACCGGGCCAGGATGGCGTCGTACGTGCCCTGGCCGCGGAGGGCGCCATAGCTGAGCTCGGTAGCGAAACCGGCGTCGCGCTTGTCCAGCCCGTGGTGCCGGATCCGGGCCGGGAGCACCAGGTTCGCGTAGGCGTCCTCGGCGGCCACGGCGCGGAGCACTTCAAAGGCAACCAGCCGGGCCGGATCGGCACGGCGGGTCCGCTGGGACGGGGCGCTCTCGGTGAAGCCGCGCTGCGGGCCGCGGTTGCGTTCCCGGCCCTGGGCGTTCCGCCTGCTGCCGCCCCCGGCGCCCTGGCCACTGCCTCGGCTGTTGCCGCTGGTCCCGGAACCGCTCATTCGAATACCACGCTTTCAAGTGTTGCCTGCCCACGCGCCCAATCAGCGGCGGCCATCATTTTCTTGCCCGCGGGTTGCACCCGCGTCAATTCCACCGGGTGCGATCCCGTACCGACGAGAACCCGTTTCCCGTCCATGGCCAGCTGTCCGGGCCGAAGCGCCGCCGAGTCCGCTGCCGGCAGCACTGGCTCCAGTTTGATCCGCTGGCCCTCCAGAAGTGTCCAGGCGCCCGGCTCCGGCGTGACGCCGCGGGCACGGCGGCCGATCGCCAGGGCGGGCTGCTGCCAGTCGAGCCGGCCGTCTTCGAGACTGAGTTTGGGTGCCAGGCTGACGTCGCCCTGCTGCGGGAGCGCGACGGCCTTGCCTGCGTCGATGGCGGACAGCGTTTGGGCCAGCAGGACCGCGCCGCTGTGGGAGAGGCGTTCGAGCAGGGCCCCGGCGGTATCGGCGGCGTGCACGGTCTCCGTGAGGGTCCCGAAGACCGGACCGGTGTCCAGCCCCTCCTCCAGGCGGAAGGTGACGGCACCTGTGACGTCGTCGCCGGCGATGACGGCGCGCTGCACGGGGGCTGCGCCGCGCCAGGCCGGCAGTAAGGAGAAGTGCAGGTTTACCCAGCCGTGGCGGGGGACAGCGAGGGCCGCGGGGGGAATCAGCCCGCCATAGGCCACGATCGCCGCAACGTCCGGTGCTGCGGCGGCAATGCGGGCGGTGACCCCGGCATCGACTTTGGCGGCGTGGATGATCTCAATGCCGAGCTCGGCGGCCCTGGCGGCCACGGGCGACGGCGTCAGGACGCGCTTGCGTCCCAGCGGTGCGTCCGGGCGGGTGAGGACAGCGACGACGTCGAACCCGGCGTCGACAAGGGCGTCGAGCGACGGCACGGCGACAGCGGGGGTTCCGGCGAAGAGAACCCTCACGGGGTGATTCCGAAGCTGGACCCGCCAAAGCTCGTCCCGACGCTCTTCGCGCGCTTGGTGGTTGTCTGTTCCGTGATGGCGTCGTAGTTGGCATTGCGGATGGCGCGCAGGGCGGCCTTACGGTCTTCGCCCTCGAGCCGGTCGGTGTAGAGAATGCCGTCCAGGTGGTCGGTCTCGTGCTGGAAGCAGCGCGCCAGCATGTCCTCGCCCTCCACGGTGACGGGGTTGCCGTGCAGGTCCACGCCGGTCACCCGGGTGTGGCGGTACCGGCGGACGGGGAAGCCCAGACCCGGGATGGACAGGCATCCCTCAACCTGGTCCGGCTGGAAGTCCTCGCTGCTTTCCAGCACGGGGTTGACGATGTGACCCTCGACGCCGCCGATCCGGTAGGTGAAGACGCGCAGGCTCACACCGACCTGGGGCGCGGCCAGGCCGGCGCCCTCGACATCCTCCATGGTTTCGGTCATGTCGGCGACGAGCTTTGCCAGTTCAGGCCCGAATTCCGTCACGGGATCGGCGACTGTGCGCAGCACAGGATCTCCGATGATGCGGATATTCAAAATGGCCATGTGCAGTCTGTCCTCACGGTGGGCGGCTAGGGGTCCAGTCCAGTTTAGTTGCAGCTGCCCGTGCTTCTGTTGGTTGCTTCTGTTGGTTGCTTCTGTTGGTTGCTTCTGTTGGTTGCTTCTGGTCAGCGCTTCACGGGCGGCGCCAGCGGGAGCAGTGCTGCTCCGGCGGTTGCCGTGTCGGCGGACATCTCCCACACGCGGCGCAGCGCACAGAATTTCCACCAGTGATGCTTCAGGACCTCGGGGTTGGCCCGCTGCGGACGGACCTCGGTCTCGCCGACCGCCACGGCCAGGAGGATCGGGGACTCGCCGTGCTGCCAGGCCTCCCACTCCCCCGCGACGGGATCCACGAGGCTTTCCTCAGCCTTCATGCCCGCCACGAGCTGCATGACCACCTTGTCATCAAGAGGTTTGACGGTGCCGTCCCGGCTGGTGCCCTTGGTCTTGTAGTCGATAAGACAGGTCCGGCCATTGATCCGTGCCACGAGGTCCAGGGTGCCGGCATAGCCGACCGTCTTGTTCCACACCGTAATTTCCGGAGCGATGGGTTCAACCTGGAAGAGCTCCCACCATTCGTCGAAGCGTGCCGCGAAGGCTTCCTCGCCGTTGGCGGCCAGCGCCTCCCGTGTTTCCTTCATCTGGTGCGGCCGGCCGAGCGCACGCAGCGCAACCTGCTCACAATAGTTATGGACCCGGTCGCCGCGTTTGGCGGCATCGTCCCGGTACGACTCCGCCGCCTTGGCGGCCCGGCTGACCGCCTGCCGCAGTTTGGCCGGGCTCCCCAGGATGCCGGGGAGCTCGGGATCTTGGGCCAGGCTGTTGGCGCCCATGTACCC
>NZ_JBFTZW010000036.1:0-30556 GCF_056406555.1 Arthrobacter sp. P1_B4 | reverse complement strand
TCCGCGCGCAGCAGCCGCACGGCAGCGGCGGCCGCCTGCTGGTCCCGGACCACCACGGCGTCGGACGCGCTGCCGAGTGCGGCGGCGACGGCGGCCTCGAATCCGGGATCCACGGTGATCATGGATGCCAGCGATCCCAGGACCCCGTCGGCCAGGTCCCCGGCTGCCGCGCCGAGCACATGCCCGGAGCCGTCTTTGCGGTTCAGGCCCAGCTGGAGGGCATCGCGGCGGGCCATAAGGGCGCCGCGTTCCCGCTCGCCTTCGCGCTCGGCCGCCTTCAGGGCGTCAATTTCGGCGATGATGGTTTCGAGGGCCTCGCTCGCGGCCTCGTAATCGGCGTCGAGCGATTCCTCGCCGTCTTCGACCCCTGCGACCTGCGCTTCCAGGGCTGTGAACTCGCTGTGCGCCTGCCGTCGGCGCTCCTCGCCGGCCTTTTGCGATTCGCGGAGACGGCCGAGCTCGGACTGGGCAGACTCGACGCGGGACCGTGCCGCGCCGACCTGCCCGGCGAGCTTGGCCAGGCCTTCACGCCGGTCCGCGGCGGCCCGGAGCAGGGCCGCGAGCCGCTTGTCCTCGGCGGCGGCGGCCTGTTCGGCGTCGTGTTTGGCGGCTGTCGCGGCGTCCAAGGCCTCGGTGCGGTCCAGGATCTGCCGTTCCAGCCCGGCCTGCTCGTCGCGGACGCGGGCGGCCTGCTGCTCCAGCTGGTCCGGGTCCCGGCCGGTGTCCGGAACCACATCCGCGGCGCCGAGCAGGCGGCGGCGTTCCTCGGCGAGCGAGCCGAGGGAACGGAGCCGTTCGCGACCGGTGGAGAGCGAATACCAGTTCTCCCGCGCGGCGTTCAGCGCGGGCGTGGCCTCGGCTGCGAGCCCTTCGAGGACGGCCTGGCGCTGCCGCCCCGCCTCGAGGTCGCGTTCGACGACGGCGCGGCGTGCCTTGAGCTCCGATTCATCCGCCACGTCCTGCGCCAGCGCGGACTGCAGCGCAACGAGGTCGTCGGCCAGGAGCCGTGAGCGGGCGTCACGGACCTCGAACTGGACGCTCTGGGCGCGCCGGGCCACCTCGGCCTGTTTGCCCAGCGGGGTCAGCTGCCGCCGGATTTCGCCGGTGAGGTCGCTGAGCCGGGACAGGTTGGCCTGCATGGCTTCGAGTTTGCGGACCGTCTTTTCCTTGCGGCGGCGGTGTTTGAGGATGCCGGCGGCCTCCTCGATGAAGCCGCGCCGGTCCTCGGGGGTGGCGTGCAGGACCTTGTCCAGCTGGCCCTGGCCGACAATCACGTGCATCTCGCGGCCCAGCCCCGAGTCGGAGAGCAGCTCCTGGATATCGAGCAGCCGGCATCCCGCGCCGTTGATGGCGTATTCCGAGCCGCCGGTCCGGAACAGCGTGCGCGAGATCGTGACCTCGCTGTATTCGATCGGGAGGGCGCCGTCGCTGTTATCGATGGTCAGCGAGACGTGCGCCCGGCCCAGGGGCGGCCGGCCCGAGGTGCCGGCAAAGATCACGTCTTCCATCTTGCCGCCGCGGAGGGTCTTGGCTCCCTGTTCGCCCATGACCCAGGCCAGCGCGTCCACCACGTTGGATTTGCCCGAGCCGTTGGGGCCCACCACGGCGGTGACGCCCGGTTCGAATTCAAAGGTCGTCGCCGAGGCGAACGACTTGAATCCCCGGACGGTCAGACTTTTCAGGTGCAAGGCGCTTCGGTTCTCCTGGTCGGCGGACTGGCCCGCTGTCCGACGAAAGCATGATTCGGACGAACGCGGGGGGGGTCGGGGCGGCCCCGGATACATACAATCTACTGCGCATCTGCGGTCATTCCGCGCAGAACCAGCGCGAAGCCGCCGCAGATGGCGGAGGCCGCATATGCGGGAATTGACCTGCACGGGGCATAGTTAAGCTCTCGGGCTTGTGAGCGGCCACCGCCGGAGCGCAGGACGGACATGAACAGGGGCTTGAATTGGTAGGCAATGCAACATTCCGGCACAGCAACACCGCTCTACTTTCGGTAAGCAGCGTCGAAGCTCCGACGATCGTCAGTTCCATGGATTTCGACCGCAGGCTGGCTTCGACCCTGCGGCGGCTGAGGGTCCCCCCGAAACTGCTCGAACGGGTCGCGGGCATCACGCACCGGCGCTGGTGGGCCCCCGGGACATCGTTCGACGACGCAGCCATCGAGGCGGGTGCAAAGGCCCTGGCCGAGTCCGGCATCGAAGCGTCCGAGATTGGCCTGCTGATCAACACCTCCGTGACGCGGCGCAACCTCGAACCGTCCGTCGCGGTAAAGATCCATCACGGACTGCGCCTGCCTTCGTCGGCCATGAACTTTGATCTGGCCAACGCCTGCCTTGGATTCGTCAACGGCATGACCCTGGCGGCCAACATGATCGACTCCGGCCAGATCAAGTACGCGATGATCGTCAACGGTGAAGACGCCCAGGCAACGCAGGAGGCCACCCTGGCCCGGCTGCAGCGGCCCGAGACGACCCGCGAGGACTTCAACCGCGAGTTCGCCACACTGACGCTCGGCTCCGGAGCGGCTGCGGCCGTCCTGGGCCCGGCGGACGAGCACCCCGGGGCGCACCGGGTCCTCGGCGGCGTGATGCGTGCCGGCACCGAGCACCATGAACTGTGCGTGGGCAGCATTGACGGCATGGCCACCGACACCAAAGGCCTGCTCGACGGCGGCCTGCAGCTCGTGGTCGATGCCTGGCACGAGGCCCAGCCGGAGTGGGACTGGGCCTCGATGGACCGGTATGTCACGCACCAGGTGAGCAATGCCTATACCCAGGCCATCATCAACGCCATTGACCTGGACCCGGACAAGGTGCCGATCACGTTCCCGCACTGGGGCAATGTGGGCCCGGCCTCCCTCCCAATGACCCTCGCGGCCGAAGCGCAGACTCTCGCCGCCGGGGATCGCGTGCTGTGCATGGGCGTCGGTTCCGGCCTGAACACCGCCATGGTGGAAATCGTTTGGTAGCCGCCGACTGGCCCGGCGTCGACCCCGAATGGTCGCGCGAAATCGATGTGGCTTCCACCTCCGCCGCGGATGAGCCCGGCACCGTGCGCCGCTGGCACCTGCTGGACAACGGTGCCCAGCTCGCGCGCCGCGGCCTGACACCTGCCGGCACCCTGCTGTGCGTGCATGGCAACCCGACGTGGTCCTACCTGTGGCGGACCCTGCTGGCCGCCGGATCCGCCCCCGCACATCCGTGGCGCGTGGTGGCCGTGGACCAGCTGGACATGGGCTTCTCCGAGCGCACCGGCACGTTCCGGCGCCTGGAGGACCGGATCAACGACCTGGGCGACCTCACCGCGTCGCTCGGCCTGGACGGCCCGGTCGTCACCGTCGGCCACGACTGGGGCGGCGTGATCAGCCTGGGCTGGGCCGTGGCCCATCCGCAGCAGCTCGCTGGCGTCGTGCTGACCAACACAGCCGTGCACCAGCCCTCCGGCGCCCGCATCCCGCCTGCACTGCGGCTTGCCTTGCACCCTGCCGTGCACCGCTGGGGAACGACGGGGACGGACACCTTCCTGCGCGTGACGCATGCCCTGGCCCACCCACCGCTCGCCGCCGATGTCCGTGGCGCCTTCATGGCCCCCTACCGCGGCGCCGGCCGCCGCGCCGGCGTGGGGAACTTTGTCGCGGACATTCCCGCCGACGCGTCCCACCCCAGCTTTCCGACGCTCAGCCGCGTCGCGGAAGGGGTGCGCGGGCTGAGGGTTCCGGCCCTGATGCTCTGGGGCCCGCGCGATCCGATCTTTTCCGACCGGTACCTCAAGGACCTCATCGGCCGGCTGCCGGACGCGAAAGTTCACCGCTTCGAGGGTGCCGGCCACCTGGTCGCGGAAGACAGGGACATCGCCGCGCCCGTCTTCGAGTGGCTGGCCGGGTGCGGCCCGGACAGCGGGCCGGCCAACGAACTGGCCGACGGCCCGGCCGACGACTCGATGCTGGAATTCGGGACAGGGCCCCTGAAGCCCGGCGCCGGGGTCCCGCCCCTGTGGGCGCCCCTCGCCGAGCTGGCGGCGGGACCAGCGGCCGGGGATACCGCCGTCGCGGAAATGGCCACGGACGGCAGCGTCGCCCGCTCGCTCAGCTGGCAGGAGCTCGAACAGAACATCGCCGCCCTCGCTGCGGGCCTGCAGGACGCCGCTGTAGGGAACGGCACCCGGGTGAGCCTGATGGTTCCCCCGGGCGTGGACCTGACCGTGGTCCTCTACGCCTGCCTGCGGCTCGGCGCGGTGGTCATCGTGGCCGACGCCGGCCTGGGTACCCGCGGCCTGAGCCGTGCGGTGAAGGGCGCCACCCCCGACTTCCTCATCGGAATCGACAAGGCCCTGGCGGCCGCCGCGGTACTTGGCTGGCCGGGACGGCGCATCAGTGTGCGGGACCTGCCGGCCCGGCGCCGCGGGCTCCTCGCCGTCGAGACCTCCCTGGCTGCTCTTGCCCGCCGCGGAGCCGGCCTCAGCCCCGGACTCCCTCGCCCGGGCACGGCCCCGGTTCCGGACCCGGACGCCCCCGCCGCGGTGCTGTTCACCTCCGGTTCCACGGGGCCCGCCAAGGGCGTGGTCTACACGCACGGGCGGCTGGCGGCGATGCGCGATGCCGTGGCCGCGACGCTGGAGATCCGCCCGGGCGCACGCCTGGTGGCGGGCTTCGCGCCGTTCGCCCTGCTGGGACCGGCGCTCGGAGCCGTTTCGGTAACGCCCGCCATGGACGTCACCGCCCCCCGCACCCTGACGGCCAGCGCGCTGGCGCACGCCGCAGCAGCCATCGACGCCACGGTGGTCTTCGCCTCCCCCGCGGCGCTGCGCAACGTCCTGGCCACCCGGGCCGGCCTGAGCCGGGCCGGACACGAGGCCCTGGGGCGCGTGGAGCTGCTGCTCTCCGCCGGCGCGCCGGTCCCTGAAGCCCTTCTCGCAGAGGTGCAGCGGCTGCTGCCGCGGGCCTCGCTGCACACCCCGTACGGGATGACTGAGGCGCTGCCCGTCACGGACATCAGCCTCGAACAGATCCGTGCCGCCGCGGCCGACGCCGCCGCCGGAACCATGGCAGGCGCCGGCAACGGCGTGTGCGTGGGCCGGCCGGTACAGGGCGCCCGCGTGGCCATCATCCCGCTGGCCGCGGACGGCACCGCACCCGGGAACGAGCCCGTCAGGGAGGCCGGAGTGAGCGGGGAGATCCTCATCAGGGCCCCGCACGTGAAAGAAGCCTACGACCGGCTCTGGCTGACCCAGCACGAGAGCGTCCGCACGGCCGGATGGCACCGCACCGGCGATGTGGGGCACCTCGACGCCGCCGGCCGGCTCTGGGTGGAAGGACGCCTCGTGCACGTCGTGACGGCTCCGGGCGCGGTGGTGACTCCGGTGGGCGCCGAGCAGGCCATCGAACGCCTGGACGACGTCGGGATGGCAGCCGTCGTCGGGGTCGGTCCGTCCGGGACCCAGGCTGTCGTCGCCGTCGTCGAAACCGTTCCGCCGGTCCGCCGGGCCGGTCTGGCCGCCCCTCAGCTGGCGGGCCGCGTACGGGACGCCGCCCGCGCGGCAGGGGTCAGCGTCTCCGCCGTGCTCGCTGTCCCCTCCCAGCCGACCGACATCCGCCACAACGCCAAGATCGACAGGAGCCGACTGGCCCGGTGGGCTTCGGCGGTGCTGGCCGGCGGCCGTCCGGGCACGCCATGAGGGTCCTCGTCACCGGCGCCAGCGGACTGCTCGGCGGGGAAGTCGCGCGGCTGCTGGTGCGGCAGGGCCACGCCGTCAGCACGTTCCAGCGCCGCCCCTCCGGCGTCGACGGCGCCACGGACCTCCAAGGGTCCGTTGCTGACGAGGCCGCCGTGCGCCGCGCCGTCTCCGGCGCCGAGGGCGTCATCCACCTGGCCGCGAAGGTCTCCTTCACCGGCCGCGCCGCGGAGTTCGACGAGGTCAATATCGAAGGCACGCGCCGCCTGCTCCGGGCCGCCCGCGAGGCCGGTGTGCGGGAGCTGGTGTTTGTCTCCTCCCCGTCCGTGGCCAATTCCGGGGCCGCCATCGCCGGGCTGGGCGCCGAGGCGGCGGACCCGGTCCGCGCGCACGGTGACTACTCCCGCACGAAGGCCGAGGCCGAACTGCTGGCGCTGGCCGCGGACTCGCCGGGTTTCCGGGTCACGGCGGTGCGCCCGCACATCGTCTGGGGCCCGGGTGACACGCAGCTGGTGGAACGGGTGCTGGAACGTGCCAGCCGCGGCCGCCTGCCGCTGCTCGACGCCGGCGCGGCCCTGATCGATACGACCTACGTGGACAACGCCGCTTCGGCCATCGTCGCCGCCCTTGACCGGATGGAGTACATCCACGGCCTGGCGCTCGTGGTCAGCAACGGCGAACCCCGCCCGGTCGGTGAGCTGCTGGCGGGCATTTGCGCCGCGGGCGGCGTCCCTGCGCCGTCGTGGACGGTGCCGGGCAGCCTCGCGCGGGCTGCGGGATCGGTGGTGGAGAAGGTGTGGTCCCGGTCCGGCCGGTCCGGGGAGCCGCCGATGACCAGATTCCTCGCTGAGCAGCTCTCCACCGCCCACTGGTTCGACCAGCGCGAGACCCGTGGACTCCTCAACTGGTCCCCCGCCGTTTCGCTTGACGAGGGCCTGGCGAGGCTGGCCGGGCACTACGCCCGGACGCCCCCTACCAGCGCCCGTTCCGCGGCCGGGGCTGGCAGACGGGACAGGTGTACGAGGACCGGTTCATGAACTGTTCCCGCAAGAGCCGGCTGACCCGGCCGGCGGCGGCGCAGCGCTTGCACTCGAGCCCCTCCCGGCCGTAGGCGTTCAGGGAACGGTCGAAGTACCCGGAGGCTCCGTTGACGTTGACGTAGAGCGAATCGAAGCTCGTGCCGCCGGCGGCCAGGGCATCCGTCATGACCTCGCGGGCGGCGTCGAGGACCCGCAGCGCGTCGGGGCGGCGCAGGGTGTCGGTGGGCCGGGCGTAGTGCAGCCGCGCCGTCCAGAGGGCCTCGTCCGCGTAGATGTTGCCGATCCCGGACACCAGGCCCTGGTCCAGCAGCGCCCGCTTGAGCCCGGTTTTGCGGGCCCGCAGGCGCCGGTAGAAGGTCTCGAAGGAGAACCAGGGATCCAGCGGGTCACGGGCAATGTGCGCGGCTTCCTCGGCGATGAGCGGCAGCGGCGTTTCGGCGAGGCCGCCAGGGCCGCCGTCGTCGGTGGGGATCAGCGTGGTCAGGAACAGGCCGCCGAAGATGCGCTGGTCCACGAACCGGAGCTGTCCGGGCATGCCGTCGGCTGGGCTGAGCCGCAGCCTGACCTTCAGGTGTTTTTCATCCGGAACGCCGGGGTCCTGCATGAGCAGCTGGCCGGACATGCCCAGATGGGCCATGAGCGCGACGGCGGGGCCCTGCCCGCCGGCCGGGGTACCGTTTCCGGGCGCGGCGGGCGTGTCCGCCAGCGGCATCCACAGGAATTTGCCGCGGCGGACCACGTCCAGGACCCGTGCGCCTTCAAGGTTGCCGGCAAAGTCTTCCGGTCCCAGGGCGTGCCGGCGCAGGGAGCGCGGGTCCAGGACCTCGACGGAGGTGATGGTCCGGCCGCGCACCCAGCTCACCAGGCCGCGCCGGACCACCTCGACCTCGGGCAGTTCAGGCAACGCCGCTGCCTAGCTGCCGGTCTGGGACTGCAGCTGCTGCGGATCCGGCGCGGCCGGGGCGGTCAGCCGGCGCCAGGCGTCGGCGGCGGCTTCCTGTTCGGCCTCTTTCTTGGAGTTGCCGGTGCCGGTGCCGTAGTCCGTGCCGCCGATCCGCAGCACGGCCTCGAACGTCCGGGCGTGGTCCGGCCCGGAGCCGTCGACCGCGTAGTTGATGGTCCCAAGCTGCCGGCTGGCGGCGAGCTCCTGGATGGAAGTCTTCCAGTCGGTGCCCGCGCCGAGGGCGGCGGCGTCCTTCAACAGCGGGCCGACCAGCCGCATGACCAGCTGCCGGGCCGTCTCGATGTCGTTGGAGAGGTAGGTGGCGCCGATCAGCGCCTCCATGGTGTCCGCCAGGATGGAGGCCTTGTTCTTGCCTTCGGTGAGCTTTTCGCCCTGTCCAAGATAGATGAACTCCCCCAGCCCGATGCTGCGGCCGATGCCGGCCAGCGCCCGGGTGCTGACGACGGCGGAACGGCGCTTGGCCAGGTCGCCTTCGGGCAGCGTGGGGTTGTCACGGTACAGCGCGTCCGTTACGGAGAACCCCAGGATGGAGTCGCCCAGGAACTCGAGCCGTTCGTTGGTGGGGATGCCGCCGTTTTCGTAGGCGTAGGAACGGTGTGTGAGCGCAAGACGAAGCGTCCCGGCGTCAATAGTGACACCGAGACGCTTCAGAAGCTCTTCAGTTGAAGACATCTTTTTCAGCCTGTTGGCGGATTAGACGTCTGCGACCTTGCGGCCCTTGTACTCAAGGAACAGCGCAGTGCCAGCCGAGTCGGTAACGACCTTTGCCTGGTGCGGCAGGCTGTACGTGACCTGGCCGTTCTCGACAGTCTTCACCAGGTGGGGGGCAGTTGCCTTCCACTGGGAGCGGCGGGCGCGGGTATTCGAGCGAGACATTTTCCGCTTCGGGACAGCCACGGCTAACTCATTTCTCTCTAGAAAAACACTTACAAATCAGTTTTGCCGGTCAGGCTTAGCCAAGTCAGCCAGGGCGGCCCAGCGAGGATCTACGACCTCGTGGTGATGCCCCGGCTCGTCTTCCAGGCGCACTCCACATTCGGAGCAAAGGCCCTGGCAGTCTTCCCGGCACACCGGCTGGAACGGCAGTATGGTGACAACTGCGTCCCGCAACACCGGCTCAAGATCGATCAGATCGTGCTCGACTCGACGTTGCTCTTCTTCGTCTTCTTCGTCGGAGAACACAGCATCCTCGTAGAAGAAAAGTTCTTGCACATCAACCTCTTGGTCATACGCAAGGGGATCCAGGCATCGGCCGCATTCGCCAGTAACTTCGACGTGCGCGGTTCCTGATACCAGAATTCCTTCGTGTACGGCCTCAAGCCGCAGGTCCAGCTCGACATCCGAGCCTTCCTGCACGCCAATGAGCGCCACGCCAAGATCACTTGGCGCGGGTACATGTTCCGTCAGCGTCCGCATGCTTCCCGGACTGCGTCCGAGGTCCTTGACGTCGAACGCCAAGGGCGAACTAGCATCTCGTTTAATGAGAACTCCTGTTGAACATATGACCGACGTACTATCTTAGCCTGAACTTCCGGACGGACTCAAACCGGGGGGCACGCCGGCGGTTCACACCACAAGCGGCCTCGGATTCGGGCCACGCAACCGGCGACAGGCCGCCGAGTACCGGTCAAGCTTACACTTTGCGCGCCCTGTTCGGGACCGGCTCGCCCGGGGCCAGCCGTTTCAGCACGGAGCGGGGAACAAAGTCCGAGACGTCCCCGCCGAGGGCGAAGACCTCTTTGATGAGGGTGGAGGACAGGTGCAGGTAGTGGCCTTCCGCCGGCAGGAACACCGTCTCGACGCCGGTCAGCTGCCGGTTCATCGTGGCCATCGGCAGCTCGTAGTCAAAGTCCGAGGACGAACGCAGGCCCTTGACGATCGCCGACACACCGCGCTGCCGGCAGTACTCGGCCAGGAGACCCTCCCCCACGGGTTCAACCACGATCCCGCGCAAGGACGCGAACGTTTCCCTGGCCATGTCGATCCGCTCCTCCAGGCTGAAGCGGTACTTCTTGGAATAGTTCGTGGATACGGCCACGATCACCTCGTCGAAGAGGCCCGCGGCACGCGCAATGACTTCCAGGTGTCCGTTGTGGATGGGGTCAAAAGAGCCAGGGCAAACAGCGCGTCTCATGCTCCGAACCTACCGTATCCGCGCCGCAGCCCGGGATAACATGGCTGAATGTCAGCATCGAACAATCGCGCGACTTCTCCTTTCACTGTGCGGCCTGTCACTGTTCGGCCCGTCACTGCGCCGCCTTTCACCGTGGACGGCGGCGTGGTCCTGGTCACCGGTGCCGCCAGCGGCATGGGCCGGCTCTACGCCCTCCGCGCCGCCCGGGAAGGCGCCGAGGTAGTGATCCTCTGGGACGTCGACGCCGATGCCCTGGCCGGCACCGCCGTTGAAGTCGCCGCTTTGGGCGCCCGCGCCGTCCCCCGCACGGTGGACCTGGCGGATCGCGCCGCGATTGCCGACGCCGCCCGGGAGGTCAGGGCCGAGGGACCGCTGGCGCTGCTGGTCAATAACGCCGGGATTGTCCGCGGCGCGTACTTCTGGGACCACGCCCCGGACCGTGACATCGCCCTGACCATGGACATCAACGCCCTCGCCCCCATGTACGTCACCCTGGAGTTCCTGCCGGACATGATGGCCGGCGCCGGCCGCCCGCGCCGGATCCTCAACGTTGCCTCCGCCGCCGGCACGGTCTCGAATCCGCGGATGAGCGTTTACGCGGCCTCAAAATGGGCCGTCATCGGCTGGAGCGACTCGCTCCGGCTCGAGCTTGAGCAGCAGGGCTACGGCCACCTGAAAGTCACCACCTTCTGCCCCAGCTACATTTCCACCGGCATGTTCGAGGGAGCCCGGGGTCCCCTGCTGACCCCGCTCATGACACCGGAGGATGCCGTGGACAGGGCATGGCGTGCTACGGCCGCCGGGCGGCCGCAGCTGATCGCCCCCGCCATGGCCATGCTGGGGAAAGTACTCAAGGGCATCCTGCCGGTGCGGGCGTGGGACTTCGTGGGCGGAAAGGTCTTTGGGATCTACACCACCCTGGACAGCTTCACCGGCCGGGACGAGAAGGCGGGCACCCGATGAGCCCCCGCATGCCGCTGCCGTGGCAGCGCGCCGCAACCGGCGCCAACCTGCTCTCCCCCGATGGCTCTCTGGGCGTGACGATCTTCGAGGAGATGACCACCCTGGCCCTGAGCACGGGCGCCATCAACCTTGGCCAGGGCTTCCCGGACGAGGACGGCCCCGTGGAGATCAAGGAGGCCGCCCAGGCAGCGATCGCCGCCGGAGCCAACCAGTATGCGCCCGGCAAGGGCATCCTGCCGCTGCGGGAGGCGATCTCGGTGCACCAGCAGCGGTTCTACGGGCTGGCCGCGGATCCGCAGACCGAAATTATCGTCACTACCGGCGCCACGGAGGCCATTGCCGCTGCCCTGCTCGCGCTGGTAGGTCCGGGAGATGAAGTGCTCACCTTCGAGCCGTTCTACGACTCCTATGGCGCCATCATCGGGCTCTCCGGCGCCACGCACGTCACCGCCCCGCTCCTGGCCCCGGATTTCATGCCGGATCTGGCCGCACTCGAGGCCGCGTTCAGCAACCGCACCAAGGTGGTGCTGATCAACAATCCGCACAACCCGACCGGGGCGGTGTTTCCCCGCGAGGTGCTCGAGCGCGTCGTCGAACTGGCCGCGAAGTACGACGCCGTCATCGTCACCGACGAAGTGTACGAGCACCTGACCTTCGGTGTGCGGCACATCCCGGTCGCGACGCTGCCCGGGGCGGCGGAGCGCACGCTGACCATTTCCTCGGCCGGCAAGACGTTCTCCTTCACCGGCTGGAAGATCGGCTGGCTCTCCGGGCCGGAGGAGCTCGTGGCCGCCGCCCGGACGGTCAAGCAGTTCCTTAGCTACAGTTCCGGCACGCCCTTCCAGGCCGCCATCGCGGTGGGCCTGGGGCTTCCGGACGAGTTTTACGCCGGCATCGCCGACACCCTCCGGTACAAGCGCGACATCCTCAGCGAGGGACTGCGCGCGGCCGGCCTCGACGTGCTGACCCCGCAGGGGACCTACTTCGTCAACGTGGACACCTCACCGCTGGGGATCACCGATTCCGTGGAGCTGGCCCGCAGGCTGCCGGCCCTCGTGGGCGTCGCCGCGATCCCTGTGCCCGTCTTCTGCCACGCCGACGGCGCCGAACGCACCCGCAGCCTGCTCCGCTTCGCGTTCTGCAAGCAGCTGCACGTGCTGGAGGAGGCCGCCGAGCGGCTGGCGACCTTGCGCGACAGGCTGTGAACATGGCCGGGCAGCAATTCGGGGCCTCGCGGTTCCTGCGAACCACCGGGCAGCACGCCGTGATCGAACCGGATGCCTTTACCGACGGCGGCTTCGTGCTGAGCATCGGCGGCGCCGAGCAGTCCCACGTCAACCTGGCCGACCCCGCGGACATCTTCTACGAATACCTGCGCAGGATCGGGCACGTGGTGGACCTCGCCGCCCCGTGGGGCGAGCCGATCACGGCGCTGCACTTGGGCGCCGGGGCCCTGACCCTGGCCCGCTACATCCAGGCCACCCGGCCCGGCTCGGTTCAGTACGCGGTGGAGCTGGAGCGGGAACTGCTGGACTTTGTGCTCGCTCAGCTGCCCCTGCCGGAGGGGACCGAGCTGCACACGGTGATCGGCGATGCCCGCGACGCCCTCGCCGGGCTTCCGGCGGGCCTGCGGTTCGACGTCGTGATCCTGGACATCTTCTCCGGGCCGGAGGCGCCGGAACACATCGCGTGTACCGGGTTCTACCAGGAGGCGGCGGCCCGGCTGACGCCGCGCGGCGTGTTGATCGTCAACGTGGGCGACGAACCCGGACTGACCCTGGTCCGGAGCCAGATCGCGGCCATGGGCCGGGCCATGGCCGACGTCTCGGCCTTCGCGGAGGCCGGAATGTTCACTGGCCGGTACCCCGGGAACATCATCCTGACCGGGACGCAGGGGCCGTGGCCGGAGGTCTGGACGGCGGCGCTCACGGCGCGCGGTCCGCATCCGGCCCGGCTGCTCACCGGCGTCGATTTGGACGCGCTGGCCGGCTAGTCCCCTGCTTCCAGGTCCGCTGCTTCCACAGCGTCCACTGCCGCCAGGTCCGCTGCTTCCACAGCGTCCGCGGCTTCCACGCCGGGCTCGGTGAACCACAGCCGGGTTTCGCCGTACTTCTTCTCGGCAAACCGTTCCATGCCCTGGGGCCATGCCGGCTCGGGGCTCCGGGACGAGCGTTCCACCACCACGACCGCTCCCTCGCCCAGGTGCGGCACCAGCTTGGCCAGCACGGCAGCGAGGGCCGGCTCGTCCAAGGGGTAGGGCGGGTCCAGGAACACCAGGTCCCAGATCGCGGAGTCGGCGGCCCGGTCGAGGAAGGATTCGACCTTGGAGCGGTGCACGGAGACCACCTTGCGGCCCGTGACAGTGTTGACAAGATCGGCGTTCCGCTGGCAGACGGCGCTTGCCTTGGCGTCGAATTCGACCAGGTCCACGGAGTCCGCGCCGCGGCTGCCGCTCTCCACCCCCAGCGAGCCGGATCCCGCGTACAGATCGAGGACGCGGGCGCCGGCGATGACGTTGAAGGCGTCCAGCCGGGAGAACAGGGCCTCCTTGACGCGGTCGGTGGTGGGCCGTGTCAGGTTCCCGGGCACGCTGTTCAGCGTGCTGCCGCCGGCCGCACCGGCAATGATCCGGCTCATGCGCGGACCCCCGCGGACGTGTTTGCCTGGCTCGTGGTCCTAGCCGCGTTCAAGGAACGCCTCCTTCTCGGGGTTCAGGTATTCATCGATCGCGGCCGCAAGCCGGGGCTGGCCCGCCAGCGCGGGATCGGCGGCCACGATCCGCTGGGCGTCCTGCCGGGCCCGGGCGATCACGTCCTCGTGTTCGAGCACGCGCAGCAGCTTCAGCGTGGAGCGCCCGCCGGACTGCGAGGCGCCCAGGATGTCGCCCTCCCTGCGGAGCTTGAGGTCCTCCTGGGACAGTTCGAAGCCGTCCGTGGTGGCGGCGACGGCATCCAGGCGGCGCCGGCTCGGATGGCCCGGCTCCAGGGTGGTGACCAGCAGGCAGGTTCCGGGCAGCCCGCCGCGGCCCACCCTGCCGCGCAGCTGGTGGAGCTGGGAGATGCCAAAACGGTCCGCGTCCAGGATCACCATGAGCGTGGCGTTGTGGACGTCCACGCCGACTTCGATCACGGTGGTGGAGACCAGCAGCTTGGTCTGGTTGGCCGTGAAGGAGGCCATGGTCTCGGACTTCAGCACCGGGTCCTGCCTGCCGTGCAGCGGCGCCACAGCCACCCCGGCCAGGGCCGGTTCGTCCTGGAGATGTTCCACGACGCCGGTGACCGAGGCGAGTTCCCGGGAACCGTTCTCGCCTTCGAGGTCCGCGGCGGACGGTTCGGCCTCGCCCGGGGTGAAGTCGCCGTCGTCGTCCGTGCCGATCTTGGGGCAAACGACGTAGACCTGGTGGCCGGCGTCGATCTCCTCCCGCGACCGGGACCAGATCCGGGTGGCCCACCCCGGGTGTTCCGCGAGCCCCACCACGTGGGTGGAGATCGGGGCGCGGCCGGCGGGCAGCTCATCGAGCACGGAGGTTTCGAGGTCGCCGAACACGGTCATGGCCACGGTCCGGGGAATCGGGGTGGCGGTCATGACCAGCAGGTGCGGCGGTTTGCTGGCCTTGGCCCGGAGGGCGTCGCGCTGTTCCACGCCGAAGCGGTGCTGTTCGTCCACCACGATCAGGCCAAGGTCGTAGAAGGAGACGTTGTCGCTGAGCAGGGCATGGGTGCCGATCACGATTCCGGCCGTTCCGGAGGCGGCGTCGAGCATGGCCTGCTTCCGCGCCGCGGTGGGCATGGAGCCGGTGAGCAGGGTGACCTGGACGGCGTCCGGTCCGAACCCGCCGAGCATCCCGTCCCGGGAGAGCGGTCCGAGCGTGCGCCGGATGGATTCATAGTGCTGGGCAGCGAGGACTTCGGTGGGGGCCAGCAGGGCAGCCTGTCCCCCGGCGTCCACCACCTGCAGCATGGCGCGCAGCGCAACGATCGTCTTGCCGGAGCCCACTTCGCCCTGCAGCAGCCGGTTCATGGGCGAGTCCTGGGCGAGCTCGTCGGAGAGCGTCTTGCCGACGGCGGCCTGGCCGGCGGTCAGCGTGAACGGGAGCTGGCGGTCGAAGGCGGGCAGCAGCCCGTCCGGTGCCGGGCGGCGGGCCGTCGCTTCCTCGGCGGCGAGTTGGGCGCGGCGGCGGGCCAGGGCCGACTGGAGCACCAGGGCTTCCTGGTAGCGGAACCGGTCCCGGGCGCGCTGGTAGTCCGCCGGGGTTTGCGGGGCGTGGATCAGCCGGTAGGCGTCCGCGACCGGCAGGAACTTCTCCCGCGCCGCGATCTCCGCCGGCAGCGGGTCGCCGAGGGTTTCGAGCTCCACGGTGTCCAGCAGCGTCGAGATGACCTTCTGGATGGACCAGCTGGTCAGTTTCGCCGTGGCCGGGTACACCGGGATCGGCATGGCGGCGAGCTTCTCCGGGTCGATGCCCGGCGTTTCGGGGTCCTCGTCCAGCAGCAGGAAATCCGGGTTGGTCAGGCCGAGGGATCCGGCGTAGCGCGTAACCTTGCCGGAGAACATGGCACGCCGGCCCGGCTGCAGCTCGGCCTTGGCCCGGAACCCGTTGAAGAAGCTGACCTTGAGCGTGCCCGGCAGTGCGCCGGCCGCCCGCGTGGAAGCGGTACCGCCGGCGTCGTCGGAGATCACGACGTCGGTGAGGGAACCGCGCCGGGCGCGCATGGGCCGGGTGCTGTTGGAGACCACCCGGGCGATCAGGGTCACTTCCTCGTCCAGCGGGACCTCGCTGATGGGCGTGAGCTCGCCGCGGCTGAGGTAGCGGCGGGGAAAATAGTTCAGGAGCCCGCCGACAGTGGTGATGCCAAGGTGTTTTTCGATGACGGCCGCGGAGCGCTTGCCGATGCGGCGCTCCAGGCCCAGTTCAAGTTCAGCGTGCATGTCCGTCGGGGTTTCGGGTTTCGGCGGCACGCGCCGGGGCAGCAGCAGCAGCGACGGTAGCGTCAACAGGTGCGCCTGCGGTGGCGGCAACCGTGGCGGCCGGTGCCTCCGGGTCGCGCGGGACTGCGAGCTCGCTCACGGAAATGTCCGTGGGCTCGCCCAGGGAACGGATCAGCGCGACGGCGAGGTCCCCATCCAGGACGTGGACGTGGACGCGCCAGCGGTAGAGCCCGGCGGCGTCGGCGCCGCCACCGACCTGGCTCATGATCACCGAGTCGCCCATTTCGTCGAGCCGTTGGCGCATCATGGCGGCGTCCAGCGGGGACAGGGAAATGGTGCACATGACTTCGACACCTTCGTCTCGCGGCATGCCGACGTGGATATGCGGATCCTGGACGTCGTAGCCGTGCAGTCCGTCCAGCAGTTCGCTCTGGAGCTCCTCGCCCAGCACGGCCGAGCGGAGGCAGTCCAGGATCAGCAGCATGCCCACGCCGCCGGCGTCCACCACGTGGGCGGCCTGCAGGGCATCGAGCTGCTCTTCCGTGCGGACCACGGCGGCCAGGGCCGCCTCGACGGCGGCGTCCAGGGCCAGGCCCAGGGTCTGGTTGCTGTCATCGCCGTCGTGTGCGGAGTCCACGGCGGCCGCGGCCCTGGCGGCAGCCTCCATGACGGAGAGCATGGTGCCGGGCACGGGATCACTCAGCGCGGACCAGGCCCGGATCTGGGCCCGGTTCAGGGCCGCGGCCAGCAGGGGTGAGCTGATCCGGGTGTGCCCGGCCAGGGGTTCGGCAGCAGCGCAGAGGAAGACGGCGAACAGGGTTCCCGAGTTGCCGCGGGCCTGTTCCATGGCAACCTGGCCGGCCTGCGCAAGGACGGCGCCAACGTCATGCAGGGTCGGGTCCGGTGCCGCGTGCGCCGCCCCGTCCGGGTGTCCCGGCACGGCGGCGTCCGCGGCGTGGGCCGCGGCGCGGACGGTCAGGTAGAGGTTGGTGCCGGTGTCGCCGTCGGCTACCGGAAAGATGTTGATGGCGTTCAGGCGGTCGCTGTGGTTGCCGAGCGTGGTTTCCGCCTTGCCCAACCACCGCTTCATCGCTTGCGCGTTGGCGGCAATCTTAGTCTGCAAAGTGATCCCATCCCACAGCGTCAGCGGGCCTGCCCGCGATCGTTACTCCCGTGCTTTCGGTTGGTGCAGGGGCCTCTACCGAGCCTATCGCAGTGAACCCGGGAGGGAGCGGAACCCCTGCCGGGAAAGTGGCGAGCAGCCCATGGTCTTCACCGCCGCCGAGGACCCACGCCATCGGGTCTGCCCCCAACAGCTCCGACGCCGGCAGCAGCGGGGCGGCCAGCTCCTTCAGGGCGGCGGCGTCCAGGTTCAGCACCGCGCGGCTGGCGGCCGCCATGCGGTTTCCGTCCCGGACCAGGCCGTCCGAGATGTCCATCATGGCGGACGCCCCCGCCTCACGGGCCAGCGGTCCGGCGGCGAGCGGCGGCTGCGGCCTGCACTGGGTGTCCAGGAGGGAACGCTGCCCGGCGGTCAGGGCGCCCACCGGGACGTTCGACTCCAGCAGCGCCAGCCCGGCGGCGGCCCGGCCCACTGTTCCCGCCAGGGCCACGGTGTCCCCCGGCCGGGCCCCGGAGCGCAGGACGGGCGCCTTGCCGTCAAGAGTCCCCAGGATCGCCACACTGACCGCCAGTTCGCGGCCGCGGCCGAGGTCGCCGCCGGCCACCGTGCAGGCCGAAGCCCCCAGCCCCCTGATGCCGGCCACGAGGCCGTCCGCGAAATCCTCCACCCAGGAGACGGGGGTCTCCGGCGGCATGGTCAGGCTGACCACAACGGACGTGGCCCGGGCGCCCATGGCGTTGATGTCGCTGAGGTTTTGCGCCGCGGCCTTCCAGCCGACGTCGTACCCGGTGGTCCGGTAGCCGTTGTTCCATTCGAGCCGGAAATCCTGGTCCGCCACTTGGGTGTCGATGCTCACCACGGTCCGCCCGTCCGGCGCGGCGACAATCGCGGCGTCGTCCCCCGGCCCCAGCAGCAAGTACGACGCCGCCGCCGGTCCGCCATTGGGCTGCGGAATCGTGAGCCGCGGAAAGATGCGTCCCAGCAGCTGGGACTCCGAGAGGCCGCCAACGGTCAGTGCGGCGTCCGCGGGCAGGGCATCGGGCACAGCGGCTTCAGGCACAGCGGTTTCAGGGACAGCGGTTTCGGGCACAGCGGTTTCGGGCACAGGTTCGGGCACAGTTTCAGGCACAGCCCTACGCTACCGCGAGGGACTGACCGTGCCGGGCCGTGGCTTCACGTGCTGAGTATTTCCTCCAGCCAGGCCTCGCCCGTGGACCGCATATCGAACCGCCCGACGTATTCGGCGGCGGCCCGGGACTCCTCTGCATACGCCTGGGGCGAGCCGTTGAGGGCCGAGACCAGGGCCCGGACCTGGGACGTTGTCCCCCGAGTCCAGCGGTTGCTGAATATTTCATCCGCTCCGGGCCTTTGCCAGAACAGCGGTACGGCGCCTGATGCCATGCCCTCAGCGGGGGCGAGGTGAAAGCTCTCGTCCGAGCTGGGCGATAGGACATATCCGATCTTGCGCAGCCAGGACGCCATGTCGGGGCCAAACGGTTCGAAGACCACGGCATCCCGCAGCGCCGGGGACCTGCCGATACGGTCAAAAATCTCCAGGTACGCCTCGCGTTGGAACGGCTTCTTCCATTCGTACGGATACTCCCACGGCATTCTTCCGCGGACATGCAGGGTGTACCTGGGGTCCTCATCCAACAGCTCCTCGAGCAGGTCAAGGGCGCGGTCCAGGCGCTTGCGCATGGGGACGATGCCCACCAGCCCCAGCCGGAAGCGATGATCCGGTTCCTTGGATCTGCGGAGGTCCATGACGTCCACGGCGTTCGGGATGACCCGGATGGCGGTGACGGTCCAGCCGGTACTTGCACGAGTGCGATCCACGTAGAGCTGCGAGACGCAGATCAGGGAGTCAATGTTTTCGGCGGCCACGTCGCTCATCCAGGGGCCGTTGAGCTCGAACATGTGAAGACGCACAATGAGCTTCTGCCTCCGCCGTTTGTTGTTCGAGTACCAGACGGCGTTGGGCCCGCACCATTCACAGATGATCACGTCGGCCCAGTCCCTGAGCCGCTCGGACTCCTTGACGTCGTGCTGATGAAGTGAGGTCCAGTGGTCGAAGGCGAGTTCGATGTCGTCCCGCATCTCGAGGACGGACACCAGCTCGCCCGCAAACTTTAGGTCGTGACCGGCAATCAGCACCCGCGTCTTTTGCCTGGACCGCGGGCTGCGGGCGTAGTCGCCCTCGGACCGTTCGAAATAGGCTTTCAGCCGGGCCGCCGATGCTGAAATCGAGTAGTACCGGACACGATTGGACACTTCCTCCTTCAGCCCGGCAACGGTTTCCCTCGCCGCCAGAAGGGTGCTGAGAACGCCCTCCGCCGAATCGTCGTCGACATACAGCGGATAGTCCGCGCCGAAAAGCTCCAGGTGCTGCGCATTCCGGTTCACCATCGGCGGCACCCCAAGGGCCGCGTACTCGAGCACCTTGGTCGAAATTTCGAGGCTGGCGTCCATGCTTCGATCCCGCCAGCTCAACCCGACGTCGTGCCGGCTGACTTCCTTTGCGGCCTCATCACGGGACATCCCGCCCAGCCAGTCGATCCCCGGCGAGCTCACCGCCGTCTCCATCGTGGCCGACCACTGCGGGTCCTGGAGGTCGTGCTGGAACTTGTCGCCGATCATCGTCAACGCCAGGGGAAGGTTGTGTTCCCCGGCCGTCGCCGGGAGGGAGCACATTTCCAGGGTCCGCCATTTCCTGGCGAACTTGCCGGAGTAGACCGCACTCAGTTTCCGCCCGGTGCCAGATGAGCCTCCCCGCAGGTCAAAGTATTCATCGGGCACCATGGGCGTGAGGACCAGGGTCTTTCCCGCGGCCTCGGGAATCGTCGCCTCAACGTAGGAGCGTGCGGCCTCAGTCTGCACGAAGAAGCGCCGGCATTGTCCGACGGTCCTTCTGAGCACCGCGCGGTCTTTTTCGGAAAGCCGGGAGCCGGGATGGGCGATGTCCGTGATGTAGAGCCACGACTTGGGGCCCAGGACTTTGGAGTTTGCGACGTGCGCCGCGACCTGGGTGCCGCGGGCGATCACGACGTCGAACGGCCGCTGCGCGTCAAGCTGGGCCATGCGCTGGGCTGCGGTTCGGGGCTGCAGCGCCTCGATGTCCGCGCTCTCGCCAGGTTGGGCGATTTCCACGCCGGGCATGTCAGCTATCCGGTCAAGCAGCCGCGTCTTCGTGACGTGGGTCTTGAAAAGTACGCAGACTTCGGAGCCCGTTCGGGATAACGCCTCGGCCATGGAGACGAGCCAGACGGCGGACCCGTCGATGATGTTGAGGTCGACGTCCCCGTAGAGGAGGATCTTCCGTATGGACCCGGTGGTATCAGGGCGAGCCAATGAGCGCTCCTCTGTTCATTTTGGCAAAAGCTTCCAGCGAAGTGAGCAATCCGAACCGGTAGTCTTCGGTCCACTCCGCCAGGGATGAACGCTCCGAAAACACAACATCCGACGCTGCTTCGAAATCCGTGGTGTAGATATCGGTCTCCAACCGTGTTCTCACAAAATAGGCCGGCATCCCTTGGGACCTGCACTCAGCGAGGGCACGGAGTATTTCGTTGGCAAGCAGCGTCCCTGCAGCGGAATCGGCTCCGAACCAGATTCCGGCCGTGAAGGCGCTGTCATCGATCACCAGCGCGAAGCCCCGGCCGTTCGCGATCTGGGCAGCGATGGTGCTCGGCCGCAGTGGTTCCAGGGCGTGGGCATCGCCCAAGTACCGGTAAAGCTCCTGGCCCATGATTGAGTAGACAACCCGTCCGCCCCACGGCGCCGTTACAGGCGCTCCGAGGTAGCGGAGGATTTTGGCCTGGCGGTCCCGGTCATCTGTCACAGCGGCCGCGAGCCGGCCGACTGCCCGTCCGGCAGTCGGAGCCGCGGTGGGAGCGGACTTTGTGCGCTCCGCCGCGGGATTTGTGCGCTCCGCCGCGGGATTTGTGCGCTCTGCCGCGGGGGCACTGGCCTTCGCCGCCGGTGCGGACAGTCCGCGTACCAGCTCGCGCAGTTCCCTGTTGCGCGAGTGGGCCTTCCGGGCTTCGGTTTCCTGTAGCCACCGCATACTGACCAGCTGCGAGACGGCCATCACCGCCATGAGTGCGAACAGTGCCAGGGGCAGAACCGCGAGCGCCGGCTGCCTGAGCACGAGGCAGAGGATTCCACTGAGTACTGCGGCCGCGCCGCAGAAGGCCATCGCCATGACCACCCGGCTTTTGAAGGCTGTGCGCAATGTCTGAACGAGCCGATCGATCATGAGCTGAAGACTCCCCGGGTATCGACGAGGAGCTTGCCGGCCAAGGCTTCGGCGGGCAGCGCCCGGACGGCGTCGTGGTCGACAAGCACCACCACGAGCGAGGAACGGCTCACTGCTTCCTCAAAGGGCACCAGCCGGACGTTCTCCCGGTGCTGCAGGCGCCCGGGCAGGCTGTCGATGTGGGGCTCGGCGACGTTGATCCGGGTGGCCGGCATCGATTCGGCGATGCCATGGGCAATGTCAATGGCGGGAGACTCACGCAGGTCGTCAATGTTTGCCTTGAACGCGAGCCCCAGGACGGCAATCTCTGCGTTCCTGGGCAAGCCGGCAAACGCGTCACGCACCTGGTCCAGGACCCAGCGCGGCTTCTCGTCGTTGACGGTCCGGGCCGCTCTGATCAAGCGCGACTCGGCAGGTGCTGCAGCGACGATGAACCAGGGATCGACGGCAATGCAGTGACCCCCGACGCCGGGTCCCGGCTGCAGGATGTCGACGCGCGGGTGATGGTTTGCCAGCCGGATCAGTTCCCAGACGTTGATGCCCAACTTTTCGCTGATGACCGAAAGCTCATTCGCAAACGCTATGTTGACGTCGCGGTAGGAGTTTTCCACCAGCTTGGCCATTTCCGCCGTCACGTCGTCGGTGATCAGGATCTCGCCCTGGCAAAACACCGCATACAGGTCTTTCGCGAGATCGGCGGCGCGCCGGGTGATCCCGCCAACAATCCTGTCGTTGGTGACAAGCTCGATCATGACTTTGCCGGGCAAGACGCGCTCGGGGCAATGGGCCAGGAGAATCGCGGGCCTGCCGTCGGCGCCGTCCAGCGATAGGTCCGGCCGGAGCGAGACGATGTACTCGCCCAGATGGCGGGTTGCCCCCGGGGGCGACGTGGACTCAAGGATGATCAGTTCGCCACCTTGCAACACCGGCGCGATCCCGCGTGCGGCCGCCTCGATGTAGCTCAGGTCAGCCCTCTTGTCCGCCGTGAACGGCGTCGGAACGGCGACAATAAACGCATCAGCGGCGGGCGTCCCGGTGGTTGCCTTGAGCCGGCCCTGGCTGACGGCACCGGCGACGTGGATCCCCAGGTCTGGCTCGACGAAGGGCACACGCCCCTCGTTGACTGCGTCCACCGTCCGCTGATTGACGTCAACGCCGATGACGTCAAGGCCGTTGGTCGCCAGTATCGCGGCTGTGGGCAGCCCGATGTACCCCAGTCCAATGACGGCGATGGTCCGAAAGTCAGTCAATCTGGTAACCCCTATCAAAGCGTGATGAATTCACGTGGATTTTCGAGAATGTGAATTTCGCCGTCCGTTGCGGGCTCCCCGGCCGGTACGCCCGGCCCGTTCCCCGCGCCGGGGCGGATCTGGCAGTAGTTGAACCTGTCGGCTGCGTAGATGGAGCCCTGGGACGCCGCGACGGACGCCAGGAAGGCGGTGTCCTCGCCCCGGTCCAGCGCCTCAAACGGGTGCGCCTCGAAGACCTCCCTGTGTGCAGTGATGGTTGGTCCCATCACCCGCTGGCCGAACCGGTGCTCCTGGTGTGCGGCGCGGAGCATGGTGGTCCGGCTGGAACGCAGGTGCGTGTAGTGGGACTGCTTCCCCACCACGTCCGCCCCGGAATAGCTGAGCGCGTACAGCAGATCGGCGACGTAGTTTGGCGCGTAATAGTCGGCGTCGTCCATCCTGGTGAGCACCGCACCCGTCGATGCTTCAACGCACCGGTTGAGGCACTCGCCGAGGGTCAGTGCGGCCGGGGCGGCGAGCACCTGGTACTTCGCCACGCCGTGGGCGTGCGCCAGTTCGGCGCAGAGACCCTCGGCGGCCGCAAAGCCGCGGGTCAGCACGATGAGCTCCAGGTCGACGTCGGCCTGGCCGCCGGCGGTCCGAAATATTTGGTCCAGCTGTTCCGGACGGGTTGTGCTCACCAGCGCACTGACGGAGGGAAGGACGACGGGCCGGCATCGCTCCGGCGCGACCGCCCGGACAATGGATTCTGCCCGGTGCGCGTACGTATGGGCTCCCCAGATCCGGCGCTGGGCCTTGTGGACCACCCGTTCGTTGAACTCCGGGTTGGACGTCAGCTTGCGCAGCATGATTTCCGCCTCCGGCTGGGCTGCGGCGACCAGAACCTCATCGTCCTCGAAGAACTGCGCTATGGCCGCGCTGGGAGCGGAGACGACCGGTGTGCCCGAGGCGGAGATCTCGAAGATCCGGCGGGCGCACATGCTGGGCGATTCGATCACCGAGTTGACGTTCAGGAACGCCTTGTACGCCCGGTATGCCGTCAGCATCTGGGCGTAATTCAATGAGCCGACTACGTGCTGGTCGAACGGCTCCGGGAACTGGTAGTTCTGGTCCCCGCCCAGCTGGCGGGAGAATATTTCCAGTTCGGCGCCGCCGGTTCCGGCTTCGGTCCTGGCCGCGCCCAGGAGCATGTCCATCTGGGCGCGGCGTTGAGGATACTTGTGGGCGAAATACATTCCGGCGAAAGCCACGCCGCGCGAGTGCCATCCGTGTCCTGGCCGGACGGGGTTGTGGAGGGCGGGCTGCGCGGCAAAGGGAAGGGTGCCCACCCCGTGGTGGCCCAAGTCCCTCACGTAATCAGGAATGCGGTCCGAATCACTGGTGAAGACGTGGTCAAACAACTTTGCTGCCGGAAGAAAGTCGTCGTAATGCGGTGGGTCCTCCTTGTTCCAGAAGACGGTCGGAATGCCGCGGGCACGGCACCACTCAACAAGCCGGACCAGCTCGACCCCCGGCCCCTTGGAACCGGTGAGCTGGTATTGCCAGGAGCCGGAATTTCCGTTCCAGGCAGATTCCACGAACAGGAAATCGATGCGGGTCTCCCCCAGTTGGTCACGCCACAGTTCCTTGCGCAGTTCGAGCAGGTTCCATTCGAACGCAAAGGACGTACGGGTGAAATCGTCCAGGATCACGCCCACGCTCAGGTCCGGGCGCCGCGGTCCCGGACCGGAAGCTTCGTATGGGGTGAACTGCAACTGCCGGTTTGGCCCCCGCCCCGCCCACTGGCCCGCTGAACCATTCGTCCCGGGCGGAACGGCGGGGGTCCGTTCTGTTCTCCGGTGTGGCCTCCGCCTTTGAAGATGGGCCTTGCCTCGAATTTTCAACTGCCGCAGGGCTCGTTCTGCGTCCGCCGGGATGCCCATCAGTTCCGGTCCTCCTCCATGATGCGTCCAATACGGCGTTGCGTCAGCGCAGGGGCACCACCGTCGGGCAGCCAACAGGAAGTCCGTCTAACGGCCAAGAAGCCGCTGAGCCCCCTACCTTCATCGAAGGTAGGGGGCTCAGGTAAAGGGAATGGCGGTCCGAGGTGAACGATGGCCAAACAGCGCCGGGCCAGTCAGCCCGTCAGTAGCTAAGGGACTGGCACCCCAGCGCGGACACCCCGGTCCGCAGGACGCCGGCCCCGGCGCTGGAGACACAGACGGTGTACTTGCCCCGCGCCTTGATGGGAATGGCGGCACGGTAGCCGTGGTTTCCCGGCACGCCCAGCGCGCTATTTACATCCGGCCGGGCCAGGTTGGCCGTGACGCTGTAGCTCTTGGAGCTCGAATCCGGTGACTTCACGGTGACGCGGACCGGAACACTCTGGCTCGTGAAGCCCGGATCCATGGACCAGCCGGTCGCCACGATCGATTTATTCGTGCTGGTCCCGGACAGGCGGGCGGTGTCGAGGTAACCCCGCACCGGGGCGGCGGGCTGCGCAACCACATCCCGGCAGCCCAGCAGTGTGTTGCCCGCACTCAGCGGGCTCACGGAGATGCCGTAAGCGCACACGCGGTAGCGGCCGGACAGGGTGATCGGGATGCTGTTCTGGAATCCGTGGCTTCCGGTCAGCGAAAACGCGGCATTGACGTCCGGCCGGGTCCCGTTCGCGGTGAAGGGGTAGCCCTTGGTCTTGCCGTCCGGGCCCGTGACGTAGATATGCACGGCGTTGGAGGCCGCCGGTGTACCGGGTTCGTACGTCCAGCCTGACGCCGTGATAACCGCCGACGGCGTCCTGGTCTGCACCACAATGGAGTCCACGTAGCCGACCGGCCGCGCAGCAGGGGTCGCCGTAGCGTTCACGCAGCCCAGGAAGCCGTTGCCCTTGGTCAGGGTCGCGACCGCGATTCCGGTGGCGCAGACGCGGTACGTACCGGCCTTCGTCACGCTCACGGATGTCTGGTACCCGTGCGAACCGGCGATCCCCATGGCGGCATTGACATCGCTCCGGGCAGCGTTGGCGGTGGTGGTCACTGACTTGGTGCTGCCGTCGGGCGCCGTGACACTCAGCTGGACGGGGATCGACGCCGACGGGACGCCGGCGTCGAAGGACCAGCCTGCGACGTCCAGCCGCGCCGAGGCCCCAGCGTTGATGAACGCCACGGAATCCAGGTATCCGGTGGGCGGGTCACTGACGGCCACCGGGACGTTGCGGCAGCCCAGGGTGGTGTTACCGGCAGCAAACGGGGCGACGGGGATGGCGTAGGCACAGACCCGATACGTGCCGGTCTCGGTCGCCGGGACGGTGACCGCAAACCCGTGCGCGCCGCTGACCCCCAAGGCCTGGTTGACGTCCGGGCGCTGCAGGTTTGCGGTGAAGGCCTGGCCGGTGGTGGCCCCTGCGGGGGTGGTCACGTAGACGTGGACCGGGATGGACGCGCCTGCCTGGCCGCGGTCCACGGCCCAGCCCCGCAACTTGATGGACGGTTTGCCAGACACCATGGCGGTGGTGACCTCATCGAGGGATCCCTCGGGAGCGGGAGTGCCGGCCAGGGTGAGGGTCCGGCAGCCCAGCGCTGTGTTGTTGAAGATGCCGATCGCATAGGCGCAGGCCTGATACTGTCCGGCCGCTTTGACGGTGATCGACTCCTGGAAGCCGTGGTTTCCGCTGATGCCCAGCGCCGCGTTGACGTCGGCGCGCGGCTTGTCCGCGGTGAAGGCGTGGCCCGTCGTCGTCCCGTCAGGTGCTGTGACGTAAACGTGCGTCTGGGTGGAGGTGGAGGCCGCCGCCGGATCCACCGACCATCCGCGGACGTTGATGGTGGCGCCGGACGAGGTGACCGCGAGGGCTGCGCTGTCGAAGGAGCCCTTCGCGGGCGCACCCGGCGGACGGATCGTCACGGTGGCCGCGGTGTTGCTGACAGCGTCAATGGAGACCTTGGTGCCCGCGTGCGTTGTAAAAGCCTGACCGGCCTGCCAGGCCTGGGTGTTGCTGTAGTAGCCGTTGAATGCGGTCGCCCGGGTGTTGGGAGGAAGCAGGATCGAGGAGTTGCCGCCGCCCTGCTGGGTGATCTTCACGCCGCGGTTTCCGTCCTGCGCAATGACGGAGTCGTAGCCGACCGGGGTGCGGAGTTCCAGGAAGTACACCTCGCCGGATTTCGGGTCCGTGAACTTCGCCGCGCGGTTGGCACCTGCTCCGGCCCAAGGCTTGAGGTTCACCGTGCGGGGGGCGGATACCGTGCCCAGGTTGGCGATCTCGTTGCCGTTGCCGAACCGGCCCATTTCCCAGAAGCTGGCGCTGATTTCCGGCATGAGGTCGAAGTGCGAAATACCCATGAGATCCAGGTTGTCGCCGTAGGTCTTGATGCTGCAGGTGGCATCCGCAAACCCGGCGAACGGCCCGGAGGCCACGTCCATGGCGCCGCTGCCGCACAGCAGGCTGTTGGCATGGTCCATGCCGAGGGCGTGCCCGAATTCATGTGCCAGGACCGGCGTGGAGAGCCGGCTGTTCTGCGGCATCAGGATGCGGCCGCCAATGTTGCCGTTGCTGTAGGTCATTCCCGCGGCGCCGTTGGTGAGGTAGGCGCCGGGGATGAACATGACCAGCGCCGTGTAGGAACTCTGCGTCCAGCCCAGCTCCTGGGAGACGATGTCCACGATCTGCGCCGGCGACTGCTTGGAGGTCGCGGCGGACTTGTGCAGCTGGCGCGAGGAGGCCAGCGCAATGTCCACCCGGCCCGCGGTGGCGTAGGCCCAGTAGCGGTTAGCGGCGCTGAGCGAGGCCTTCGCCGCGGCCATGGGGACGGCCGCGTCCGTTTCGGCTGCAGTCTTGTCGGCCAGCTGCACCGTCACCAATGTGGTCTTCAACGTGCCGGCCAGCGGCGCGCTGACGTAGGTGTACTCGGACTTTGCCCTGCCTGAGGGAGGTTCCGGGCGCACAAAGTCATCCACCTGCGGCTGCGGGCTCGGGTCCGACACCGCCGGCACCGCACCAGTCTGCATGCCAGCCGACGGCGCCAGTGCGCCGGCGGACACCTGTCCGGCGGGCGGCACCTCGACAGCGGCCTCGGCGGCCTGCGGCAAGGTTGCTGCCAGCATCACGGCGGCAATCACGGTTGCCGCTATGTTTAGTTTTCGCAAGATTGCTCGCTTAGGGGTGAGACCGAAGGTGGAGACCTGTGGTGGGAGCGACGTAAGTTGCCTATAGCATAAACGGCAATCCACATCTGTCACCCCAGTAACTTTGATCTCCAAAATCACAACTGCATCACGCATTCTTTTGTGCAAGTTTTGGCGCAGAACCGGCGCACCATTTCGCCACCTGAAAACCGCGTGCCAAACTCTTAGCCGTGCCTCCTTCCGTCGCCGCGGTGAATACCGCCACCCGCAGGGTGCTCGCCGTCGCCGTCGGAGGCCTCCTGCTGTGGCTGATCATCGCCCTCCAACTGTTCGTCAACGTGGACCCGCTCAGCCTGCACCGGACGGACGCCGTCATCATGCTGGGCGGCGCGGCGTCCGAGCGCCTGCCGGTGGCGCGCCAGTTCCAGGCCGATTTCCACGTTCCGGTCCTCGTGATCTCGCACACGGACACGTTCGGCAACCGGGCGGCGGATGAGGCATGCAATTCAGCCGCCTTCCCCAACGCGGCCGTCATCTGCTTCCGCCCCCCGGACCTGGACACCCGCGGCGAAGCACTGGCAATCTCCGGCCTGGTCAAGGCCAACGGCTGGAAGTCCGTCACCGTAGTGACGTCCAGTTATCACCTCACCCGCGCGGGGCGCCTGATTGGCCAGTGCACGACGGCGGACGTACAGATGGTTGCCTCACATCCGGACCTGGATTTGGGCCAATGGCTGCGGCGGTTTGTGATCGAAACCGGAGGACTGATCGACGCTTCCCTGCGGCCGGAATGCGTCAATCAGTGAGCGAAAATGTAAGAATTGAAGCCGTCAGGTCGAAGCCGGACGATTCATTGAACTGAGGAGGACGATACGTTGGAGAACCCTGCCGACGGCGCTCCCCCACTGACCGCAGCACCGCGGCACTTGCGCCGGCGCCGCCTGCACGAGGACATACCAGATACACTCCTGGTCCCGGACGCCGAGCCGCTTCCGCTGCCCGCAGGCCGCGCAGCGCGTGAACAGGCGGCCGAAGAACCAACGCCCCGGGATCGACCAGCCTCGGCCAAGCGGGCCGCCGAACTGGACCCCACCGACGAAGAAATGGCCTACCGCCGCAAGCGCCTTGCGGCACTGATCGCCGTTCTGGTCGTAGTGGTCAGCGTCCCGGCCCTCGTGATCGCCTTGTTGCTGCTGGGCTGAACCCGCCCGGCCTAGCCGTTACAGCACAACCAACCTTCTGGGGGATAGTCCATGCACAGCATCATGCCGATCTTTGGAACCAGGCCGGAAGCCATCAAGATGGCCCCGATCGTCAGCGCCCTGCAGGAGTCTGCGCACTTCGACTGCATCGTGACTGTCACCGGGCAGCACCGCGAGATGCTGGACCAAGTCAACGAACTGTTCGGCATCGTCCCGGACCACGACCTCAATATCCTGCGGCAGGGCCAGACCTTATCCGCCATCATGACGCGCACCATCGACGGCCTGGAGACACTCTTTGCCGGGTCGAGGCCGGACGCCGTCGTGGTCCAGGGCGATACCACCACGTCCACGGCCGCCGCCATCGCGGCCTTCTACCACGGCATCCCCGTGGTGCACGTCGAAGCCGGGCTGCGCAGCGGCGACCTGCTCTCGCCGTTTCCCGAAGAAGCCAACCGCAAGATCACCAGCCAGATCGCCCGCCTGCATCTGGCCCCCACCTCCACCAGCAGGGAAAACCTGCTGCGGGAAGGCGTCAGCCCCGAGGACATCGTCGTGACCGGCAACACGGTGATTGATGCCCTTCTGGCCACAGTGGACAAACAGCTCCCCTTCACGGACCCCAGGCTGGAAGAGCTGGCCACCAGCGGCCGCCGAATCCTGCTGGTGACCACCCACCGCCGCGAAAACCAGGGCGATGCCATGCGCAATATGGGACGCGCGCTGGCCCGGATCGCCGACGCCGAGCCGGAACTGACGATTGTCCTTCCCGCGCACAAGAACCCGGTGGTGCGCGAGGCGGTGCTGCCCGCGCTGGACGGCAAACCCAACGTGCTCGTCACCGAACCGCTGGCCTACGGCGAGTTCACCCGCCTGCTGTCCGTTGCCCACCTCGTGTTGACGGATTCGGGCGGCGTCCAGGAAGAAGCCCCAAGCCTGGGCAAGCCGGTCCTGGTGATGCGGGAAAACACCGAGCGGCCCGAGGCTGTGCATGCAGGGACGGTGCTGCTGATCGGCACCGACGAGGAACGGATTGTGTCCGAAGTGTCCCGGCTGATCCACGATCAGGGGCACTTCGCCGCAATGGCCAACGCCGTCAACCCGTATGGGGACGGCAAGGCCGCCGCGCGCACCGTCGCAGCCATCGAAGAACTGGTAGGCGTGGGATCCCGGATTGGCGAATTCGACGGCGCGTAGGCGCCCGCCGGATTGCCACCAGGTCGACGCAAAGTTAACCCAGCATTAACGTCGAGTGGCCAGCGCCATTCGGCGCCACCGACGCTGAACCCTTATGCTTGGACGCGGGGGAAGCGCCTCCTGGCCCGTGCACAGGGTCCCGGGGCGATCTCTAGCGATGCAATGGCTCGCCGCTCCCGCCACCAGGATCGCTCGTAGAAGAGGAAAAGACACATGAAAGTCCAGGCCGTAATTCTTGCCGCCGGAATGGGAACGCGGCTGGCGCGCCCACACCCGAAGCCCATGACAGAGCTCAGCGATGGGCGCACCATCATGCACCAGCAGGTCCAGAACCTGCAGAATGCATTCGGCAAAGGCCTGCGCCTCACGATTGCTGTCGGGTTCAAGCTCGAAATGATCCTGGAACACGTACCGAACGCGTCGTTTGTGTACAACGAGAACTTTGACCAGACCAACACCTCCAAGAGCCTCCTGAAGGCAATCCGGAATTCGGCCAAGGGCGGCGTGCTCTGGATGAACGGCGACGTCGTGTTCGATCCGGACATCCTCCAGATGCTGATGCCCTACATCAAGCGCGATGAATCATTCATCACCGTCGATGTGTCCTCGGTTTCGGATGAGGAAGTGAAGTACACCACCGACGCCGACGGCAACATTCTGGAGCTCTCCAAGGCCGTGCCTGCGGACGTTGCCCGCGGTGAGGCTGTCGGCATCAACTACGTC